>DATCID010000210.1:0-6669 GCA_036507975.1 Ruminiclostridium sp. | reverse complement strand
ATTAAGAAATAGAAGAAGTCTTATAGAAACAAGGCCATTTAGAGCGCCACACCATAACGCTTCGATGAATTCATTAATTGGTGGGGGAACATATGCAAAGCCAGGCGAAATATCTTTAGCTCATAACGGGGTATTATTTTTAGATGAAATTGCAGAGTTTAACAAAGGGACACTGGAGTCTTTAAGGCAACCTATGGAGGATAATGTTGTAAATATATCAAGGGTCAAATATTCCAATACATACCCATCTAATTTTATGTTAGTAGCTGCAATGAATCTATGTCCATGTGGATATTATGGTGAGGATAGATGCCATTGTACTGATTATGAAGTTACTAAATACAGAAATAAAATATCTGGGCCTATTCTGGATAGAATTGATATTCAAAAATATGTGCAGCCAGTAAATTTTATGGAGCTATCTAACTATAAAGAGGGAAGAAACTCCAAAGAATTAAAAGGGATAGTAGAGAAATCTAGAAAAATACAAGCAGAAAGATTTAAAAATATTGATGATGTTAATTGCAATGCTCAAATGATACCTTCACTTATTAAGGAATTTTGTATACTCGATAGTGAAAGTCAGAAAATTCTTAAATTGGCTTATGACAGATTTAACTACAGCGCAAGAACTTATCATAAATTTCTAAAAGTTGCAAGGACTATTGCAGATATAGAAGAGTCCAAGAACATAACAAAAGAGCATGTACTAAAAGCGTTATACTGTAGAGATCTGGAAAAAGAACAGGCAAAAATGGTAATAGTATAGTATTTAGGAGAAAACATGGATAATAATAGTGAGAGCTTATATTATATTTGGTTAACTCAGATAAAAGGAGTAGGAGTTATTACAGTAAGAAAGCTCCTAAACATATTTAAATCCCCAGAAAAAATATATAAATCTAACATAGATGATTTAATTGAAATAGAAGGAATAGGAATTGAAAAATCTAAGCTAATAATACAATCAAAAGATTTGACAAAAGCTGAGGCTATTCTAAAATCTTGCTATGATAAGAATATAAAAATATCAAACATAAATGATAATTATTTCCCTGAAACTTTAAAAAAATATGATGATAATCCGATTTTGCTTTATTACAAAGGTAATTTAGATAGTAAGTTAATCGGCGTAGCTATAGTTGGGTCAAGAAGATGTACAGAATATGGCAAGAAAGTTACTGTTGAAGCAGCTGAGGTTTTAGCCAAGAATAATGTAACTGTTATAAGCGGAATGGCAAAAGGCATTGATAGTTATGCACATACAACTTGTTTAAAAGCTGGAGGATTTAGCGCTGCAATTTTAGGATGTGGTGCAGATATATGTTATCCTAAAGAGCATATTAATCTTATGAGAAAAATCATAGATGAAGGTGTGATTATATCAGAATACCCACCGGGTACTCCACCGAAACCAGAGCACTTTCCTAAAAGAAATAGGATCATAAGCTCTTTATCAAATAAAGTGTTAATAACTGAAGCAGGAGAAAAAAGTGGAGTATTAATAACTGCTGAATATGCTATAAAACAGAATAAAGAGATATATGTAGTTTCAGGTGATATATATTCTAAGGAATTCAAGGGATCTAATAAACTAATAAGTGAAGGTGTAAAAATATATTTAAATCCAGAGCAACTATTGGATAAACATCATGAAATTAGGACTAAGGAAACTAAAGATTCCGAAGAAAAGTCTAATAATACTAGTTTGAGAAAAAGTATAATTGAAGTTATTAAGGGTAAGAGGTTAACAATAGATGAAATAACTTCTAAAATAAATTGTAATAAGAAAGAGTTAAACAATGAACTATTTCTTATGGAAATTGACAGTAAAGTTGAATGCTTTAGAGATGGTAAATATGGTATTGTTAATAAAGCTACCTAAGATAAAAGCTTGAGGCAAGCCTCTCGCAAGGATTCCCGGTGGTTGTGAATACAAGAAAAATAAGAGCTGAACTAAAAGAAGAAAAAGATAAATAGCATGCAGGAAGCCTTCTAAAAATGAGCTTAGTGATGAAGAAAGATCTGAAATCCTTGAAGTTATAAATAGCATGAATACGCCGATTTAGTGCCTGCACAAATAGTGATAAACCTTGCTAATGAAGAGATTTATATAGCTTCAGAATCTACGATTCACAGAATACTTAAAGATGAAAACAAAGTACCCATAGGAAAACACCTTGAAATCATTATAAAGGAGCTGGTTTACTAATTATGTTTATAAGCCCATATGAAAAAGTGTCAATAGAAGGTAGCAGATGTCTGAAAGCTAATTTCCACGTTCACGCATGGCCACTAGGCAGTGGACATAAAGACGACGTTGCTGGCATGGTTTCCCTTTATAAAGAGGCAGGTTACGATGCATTAATGATTGCAGGACAGGGATCCTTTTCAGATACTAGCCTAGTGGGCAAAGAGTTCGGTATTATGACTATAAACGGTATTGAATATGTGGAACGAGACGGAATTTTGTGTGTAGGCATTAATAGCTTTATCACCGGCTCACCTCAGCAGGCTATTGATGACTGTGCTGCACAGGGGGGGTTCACTATCTTGTGTCATCCAAATTGGCTAAGCGAGGAAGGACTACCACCCGCATTGACGAAAGAAGAGATGAGGCTGCTTATTGGGTACACTGGTATTGAGATATTGACTCCTGCTATCTTTAACAGATTATTGGGCTCTGGACTTGCCACGGATTTTTGGGATGAATTACTCACACAGGGGAAACTTGTCTGGGGTTTTGCGGGGGATGACGCTCATACTTTTTTTGATGTTGATAGAGGTTGGAATGTACTATATTCCAGTGGATCGAAATATGATGACCTTAAGGAGGCTATCATTAGAGGCAGCTTTTATGCCTCCTCAGGGCTTTGGCTCAAGGCGTTTTCCTTTGAAAACGACAGAATCTCACTAGAAGCAAATTCCCGACTAACAAACTCCAATAAAATTCATTATAGGTTTATCGGGGAAGGTGGTAAAATACTTTATGAATGCATAAATCGTAAAGCTGAGTATCAATTAAAACCAAGTGACCAATATGTAAGGGTGGAGGCAGTTTCTGAAAATGGTGCAATGCTGTGGACTCAGCCCATATATAACAATGAAATGTTAAATACTACTTATGAATGCATAATTAAAGGATAATACATTGACAATAATGCTTTATATAAGTAAATTATAAAATGAGATAGATTATACTCTATCCATGTAAATAATTAAGTTTTGTAAAGAGGAGATATTATGTTAGATATTAAAATGATTGAAGAGCTCTCAAATGTATTTGGACCCTCAGGTTTTGAGGATGAAGTGGTGGAATTAATTGGGAAATACGCAAAGGATGTTAACTTTGAGGTAGATAGTATGAACAATGCTTATACTAGTCTTCCTAAGAATAAAGGAAATAGACCTATAATAATGCTTGATTGTCATACCGATGAGGTAGGTTTTATAGTACAAGGAATAACACCTAAGGGTCTTGTTAAATTTATACCCCTTGGAGGCTGGATCACAAATAATATACCAGCTCATATAGTGATGATAAAAAATAGTAGAGGTGAATATATAAAGGGGATAACAACCTCTAGACCACCTCATTTTATGAGTTTAGCTGATAGAGAGAAAAAACTAGCCCTTGAAGATATTTTTATAGATATTGGTGCAAGTAGCATAGAAGAGGTTATACGGGATTTTGGGATTGACATTGGAGATCCAATAGTTCCAGAGGTTAGTTTTTCCTACAATGAGAAAAATGGAATTCTTCTTGGAAAAGCCTTAGATAACAGATTAGGTTGCTTTTGTATTCTTGATATAATGGAGCAGCTTAAGAGTGAAATGCTAGAGGTGGATGTAGTTGCAGCTTTTTCCACTCAAGAGGAAGTTGGAGCTCGTGGCTCACAGGTAACTGCTAGGAAAATCAAGCCTGATTTAGCAATAGTTATAGAAGGAACACCTGCAGATGATATTTATTTTGATGAATATACAGCTCAGGGAGCACTTAATAAAGGTACTCAAATAAGACATATTGATAGCTCTATGATATGTAATCCTAAATTCATAAAATTCTCAAAGGAAATCGCTAAAGCTAATAATATAACCTACCAAAGTGCAGTTAGAACTCAAGGTAGCACAAATGGAGGGAAAATACATTTATCAAATGCTGGAGTACCAACCTTAGTTTTAGGAATACCTGTAAGATATGCCCACACCCATTACTGCTACTCGGCTTCCTTTGATATTGAAGCAACAATTAATTTAGCCCTTCAGGTAATTAAAGGTTTAACAGAGGAGAACGCAAAGCCACTTTTAAATATGAATGAATAAGAACCATCAAATCCAATGATGGTTCTCCTTGAGATTAAAATCTTTTAGCCATTTCCAAAGAATCCAACCATAGAGTTCTTCAAAGAAAGCGCACGTACTTTTAGTAAATTTCTACTATTAATACGTGCCCAAAAATAAGAAATTATTCAATAACTCTACAACTATCTTTTTCAAGATATTCCATCCATTCAGCTTCATTGTCAGCAATAATATATGCATTCTCTCTGTCAGTTGCATCGTTGACCCAATATACCTTACCAATCTTGTCCTCATACCAGGTGATATATTTCCCAGGTCTTATTATTTCTACTTGAAATGCTTTGTTTTTGGATTTTTCTATCTCTTCATCGATATCTCTTATTTCCTGTTCTAGCTCATTAACTTTTCTATACTCGGAGCTATTATTATTTAAAAATTCAATCAGCTCATCCTGCTCTTTAACTAGCTTGTCAAATCTTACTTGCAAAGTGGCTATGTTATTTTCCATGCTTGCTACCTCCTTATTTCCATTTATATTATAGACAAAAAAATCCAAATATACAATACTAATTCATTGAACTAACACTACTTAATTTAGTTTGCATAACTGATTTGTTAATATAGGAAATGAGAGCTTCATGCAACCTATTATTTATCTGAATAATTTAATTAAAGTTTATAGCAGAATACACCAAACGGTAAATAGATGTAATTTTTATAAAGAAAAACATTTAAGGAGTCTATTGATTGATTATCTGAAGTGATCTATAATGAGCTTAATTGAATATTCTGATTATTTCTCATATCAAATACAGTTGTACAGGAGTGATGCTATGTTAAAAACGGCCCAAAGAAAACGTTTACTAAATATTTATATGAGGAGGAAACTATGTTCAAAAACGGGTTAATGAAAAATATCTACAAAAAGTGTATGGGTACTACTATTACTATCGCACTAATCTTTTCACTGATTCCATTATCTACATATGCTGCAGTTAATCCTGAATTGGGAAATCAGGTACAAGCTCCTATGCAAAGTGGAGTTACTTCAGGTCTTTCCCTTGAAACTATTGCAGACCAAACAGCACGTATCGTTGTTGCATCTGCAACTGGTGGCGTAAACTGGGGAAATGAGCCTGTGGTACTAACTCTACGCGCCAACCCAGTTGATGCCATTCTAGTGGCTTCAGTATTGGAACCAGGACTTTTGGATGCAAGTTTCAGCGGTGCTAATCACAATGTATTAACCTTGACACCGAAGGGAATAACAGGAGTCACAAAAGTGACTGTTACAGCTACTAAGGACGGCGTAACTGTTACTAAAACCTTCAAAGTAACAATCAACAAATTCGAAGACACCGGAAATTACAAATGGGACGATATGCAAATCCCAGGCGGCGGGTTTGTGGATGGCTACGTATTCCATCCAAACGTGGCCAATATACTTTATGCACGTACCGATGTTGGAGGTGCATGGAAATATAATTTTACAACTCAAAAATGGGAGTGCATATCCAACTGGGTTAGAGACAGTATAAGTGGAAGCCCAGCACAGCTGCTAGGCATTGCTGTCGACCCTGATATAAGCCGTGCAAGCTATGTTTATATAGCATATGGCAGTAGTGGCACAATAGCAAGATCTACAGACTACGGCCAATCTTGGGTAGTACTAGGCAATGCTGGCGGTTCTGCAGCAGGCAACCAAGACGGTCGAGGACTTGGCGAACGTTTAATAGTTATGCCAGGTGATGGCAAGACCCTGCTTTATGGAAGTATGTCTACTGGCCTTCGCAAGTCCACAGATGGTGGTCTGACTTGGACAGGCATAAACCTTATCCACAATACAGGTGTCCGTAATACTACAACAAATGAGACAAAAATAGGGTTTGTCAATTATGACCCAAGTAACCCTAATTTCATTGTTGTAAGCACATCAGGAGCAAATGGTAATCCTGTAAATTCTGCTGTTACACGTGGTGCAAGCGTGTTCTACTCCATAGACGGTGGTACTACGTTCCAGGAACTCCCAGATCAGCCTCTTCCTGGTGCACAAGCAATCTCCGGTTCAAGATATTATGGATATATAGGATACCGTTCAACCTTCTCTAAGCTTGATGCAAATGGTAACAGATATATGTTTATAACCTACTCTGATAGTGGTAGTAGCAGTATGGGCATGGAAGGTCAGGGTGCTGACGGATGTCTATTTAGATATAAGATTAGTTCAACTGGTCAAATACTTGATTATACAAATATAACTCCTGTAAGAGTTACAAATACCTATATAAAGAATACGGACGGACTTTTGTCCAATCGCCAGTTTGGTGTTGGTGTAAGTGGCGTTTCCGTTGACCCAGAAAAACCTGG
>DATCID010000209.1:0-21681 GCA_036507975.1 Ruminiclostridium sp. | reverse complement strand
CACGATTAATCTCGAAAGAGATTCTTGAAATTGTCTCAGCAAGTGCAACTGGTACTAGATCTTTAGGACCATATTTTACGTCCAATAGCTCTTCTAGCTCGTTCAGTAGCCTATCTTTAATTGATTGTGTATTACCATTTATTTTAATAAAACCAGCCTCCTTTTTCACTAAGGAACACCCAAATAATAACATCCCATTTTTAAGGGTTTATTTAGTTGTTCCTAACAAAATTCTCAATTAATTATTTTTACAACTTTCAATATTAAAATTATTTTCACTATTCATTATACAGTAAGTTAGATTAATCCTGTTGAACCAAATCCGCCGCCCCTATCAGTTCCTATGCTTTTAACAGAAGCAACCCTTGTAAGAACCATTTGTGGCACTATCTGCAAAACTATCTGTACTATTCTATCACCTTTTCTAATAATATATGTTCCCTTTTTATTGCCCTTTTCATCAATAGTAAAAGGGTCCTCACTATTATCATGCGAGCCTATATCTGAGCTGTTATTAACTATTATACCCAATTCATCCCGATATCCACTATCAATTGTTCCTGGTGAATTTGGAATTCTGAGCGGTGTTTTGAAGGATAAACCACTTCGTGGTCTGACCTGAATTTCATATCCTTCTGGTATTGCCAGCTTTAATCCTGTTGGAACTATTACCGTTTCACCAGGCAATATAGTTAAATTTTCGGCAGCATATACATCCATGCCTGCATCTCCTAGATTTGCATACCTTGGTAATATTGCATTCTCTCTGCAAATCTCTACAAAAACCTCTACCGACATACATTTTCCTCCTTCACAAGGTGCTATACACCCCTTTGCAAGTGGCCTTTTGTAAATCCCTTTGACTTTATTTTTTCAATAAGTCTATCTTCTTCAAAACTATTATTACCGTTCGTGACTATACTTCTATGCAAATCAACAATATCATATATTTCTTGCACACTCTCGTCAACAAAACTAAGTCTTATATATTGTACCCCAGATTTGCAAACCTGTCTGAGAAGGTCTGGAGCAAATAATACATTTGAATTGAATATGGTACTCCTACAATCCACGCAATCACATTTAACTAGGCACATGGCATCTTTCCTGTCTTTTAGATAATAAACTCCATTTTTGCATTCAGTCTTGCACTTCAGTGGCTCATTGTTAGCAACGCTTCCACCAACAGGACAATATTCGCTAGTCATAACAGGTATTCTTCCATATACACCTATCTCAGTTTCAAATTCTTGTGGGATACTCATAGAATTTAGCTGAGATAAATTTAGCTCATAGGACAGTGTTGCACCGCTGTATCCCAATTCTTTAAAATGATACGTTGAAGAGCTATTGAGTATGTTCAAAGAATAGTCCCCCCATATATATACATTTTCACCAATTTTGTCCTTTATGGTCTGCACGACACCAATATTTCCTACCAAAAACCCATCAACAAACTGTGCCACACTCTGAACATTTTCTTCAATTATTTTGGTATACTTTCCCTTTATCACATTTGGAATATACGCGAATAGCTCTTTACCCTGCGCTCTAAGTTTGCTAGCTACATTATTTACCGCTTCACTCATTAAGCTTGTGAATGGCAAGTATAGTCTATCTACATTTATTCTGCTCAAATCTAAATTGTCTGCTAAGTGGTAGAGCATTGCAGATATTTTTACCTTTTTATTTCCGTTGTGACTATTTCCTGGGAAATGCAACAAAGATTTATATAATTCCCCATTTCCTGTATTTATTTTCTTTTTACTCAATAATATTCTTTGGTTTTCGAGCAAATCTGCTGCTTTTCGTCTTATATTATTCAACTCGCTTATAGGTATTATGACATCTTCATCTATATTTAAATTCAATTGAGCGACATTGAAAGGTGTTGAGCCCATTTTTTTTAATTGCTCGCTTATTCGTTCCTGTGTCAGGGGCTTATTTATTGCTTTTTCTGGCATCAATTCTCCTGTAGCTGAAACACTATTTCCACAATCATCACTTAAGGTCAATACAGGTAGTTGTCCACTTTTTAATGTGAAATTAGCTATGACATCTGTTTTTCTACTACCTTTGGCAAATGACGCAGCAGCTTGATTTAGCATTTGCTTATCTGAAGTTTTGAAAACCCTGCTTCCATTTTCAACCTCCCCTTTTATAACAGATACCCAAACAACATCTCCTGGCTGTGCTCGCTTTACTAGCTGTCCGTCTTTAATTATTTCTGTAATTATTCCACCGGGACTGTCCTCATATAATTTATTTGACCATATTTCTAAGCCATCGCCATTTCCTAGTGAATTTTCCAGCTTTATTTTTACTGAGTTTGTATTTCTGTCCTGATCTACAACACTCCCAAGATAGGTACCCCAGTTCTTTGGCTTCTCGTAAGCCATCATGTTTGGCCCTGTCTTACCTTGCAAATAGCCCTTTGAAAAGCCACCTCTATTAAAGCTTTGCAAAAGCTGATGCATATCTTCCTTGGAGACCTCTTTGCTTCTTCTCTGCTCAATTTCATCCAAATATTTTCTGTAAATACGAACCACTGTAGCCACATATTCAGGGCTTTTCATCCTACCCTCTATCTTGAGTGAGCTAACCCCCGCATTAATCAGATCCGATAGATTGTCAATATAGCAGATATCCTTTGGGCTCAGCAAATAGCCACTCTTTAGGCTATTACCATCTTTTTGAATAGAGTAGGGAAGTCTACAGGGCTGAGCACATTTGCCCCTATTTCCACTTCGTCCGCCAATTATGCTACTCATGAGGCATTGCCCCGAATAGCTGATGCACAGAGCCCCATGAACAAAGACCTCTATCTCAAGCTGCGTATTTTTGCATATATTTTTTATTTCTGAAAGCGACAGCTCTCTAGCCAAAACTGCTCTGCTAAAGCCCATCATTTCAAGTGCGCTTACACCCTCGCTACTATATGTGGTCATTTGCGTACTTGCATGAATGCGAAGCTCAGGTATAGCTTTTTTAAGAATTGAAGCAAGCCCCACATCCTGTACAATAAATGCATCCATACCCATTTCAAATACTCTACCTGCATACTCAAGCGCCTCTTGCATCTCAGTGTCTAAAACAAGGGTATTAAGTGTCAAGAGAAGCTTTACACCTCTTGTGTGAGCATAATCCAAAGCTCTCTCTAGCTCTTCATCATCAAAATTACCTGCAAACTGTCTCGCATTTAGCAGCTTCCCACCCAAGTATACCGCATCTGCGCCATTTTCAACTGCCGCCATAAATGCATCATAGCTCCCAGCGGGTGCTAAAAGCTCTATCTTTTTATTTAAACTTAAATCTTTCAAGTTAACCTCCATGAGATACGGTTACAGTTTTAAAATATAATGAATTGCCATACCGTCTTATATCCTCTAATACTACGCATCGGTTTGAGTTCGTGTTCTTTGTTTTCTAAATAATTCAAGAACAAGCAATATTATGTCAACCAATGAGTTTATCTTAATATTCACGCTATCCGCTTATATTTGTAATATGCGAAAATTGATTGATATTATATTTCTATACCTTTATATAATTCTCTATTATGCCTAAACTTCCTGCAAGTAATATAATTTCAGGATATAAGTTTAGGTTATGTTAAGTGTGGTATTGATAATATGGCAATTTTTAAGGAGAGCTATCAACATCCGTCAAAATCAGATTAAAAGGAATAATATCCAATCTTTCATGTTTCAGAGTTAGCTTAATCTAGCTTAATCATAAAAAAAGATTGCCTTAACATGAAATAGATATTTCAGCTAAAGCAATCTTTTTTGATAATTTTTATTTATTGTAGCAAATTAATTTGCATCTGCTCCCATGATCTCTTTATAAGTACTTACTTCAACCATCATTGCACCAAATGGATAAATACCAAATTGTTCGCCATCTTTTATGTATTCTGAGTATGGAACTATGTCTTTTTCATACCAATCCATTGCGGCATTTCCAGCAATCTTGCCATCCTCGGAAGGTTTAATATATGCTGCTGCTTTAAAGCAAGAAAAATCCTTCTTAAATTCATCTTTTCCTAAATAACCACCAAGCCCTACAACTGTGGCAGCCTTATCTTTTCCAGCTTGTTCAAGTGCACGTGTTGCTCCTTGTGCGCCCTCATCGTTTGGTGCAGTAACTATCCATGTTTTAATTTCAGGATGTGCAGTTATTGTTGCAGCTGCTACATTAAAAGCCTTATCTGATGTGCCATCATAATCTGCTTTTATAATCTTATCTGCTGGGAAATCAGCTACTTTCTTTTTGAAAGAATCCAGTGCACCTTCAGAACGAGGAACGCAAGATGATACTTCTGACATTGTAAGAACAATATATCCTGTAGTTGCAGGATCTGCGTTTACTTTGTTTTTAACAACATAGTCGCCCAACCAATCGCCTTGGCTCTGACCAACCTTAAATGCATCCAATTCAAGAGCAGGCGCTATATGTTTACCACTTGCATCAATCAATCCATCATCATCTGCAAATACTTTTATCCCTGCTTCTTTACATCTATCAACCGTAATTTGACTTAGCTTCTGATCAGGTGGACAAACGATTAGTACGTCAATCTTCTGCGCAATTACATTATCCAAAGCTGTCATATATTTATCTGGACTCATTCCACAATCAAGCATTATCATGTCCTTAGCACCTCGTGCCATAACTGCTTCCTTCATAGCGGTTGATGTGTCAACAAACCATTGCTGTGAAAGATCTTTGCAAATAAAGGCTATTACAGGAGCTTTCTTAGCGCTTACAGTGGCTGTACTTGCTACAGTTTGTTCAGTCGTTCCTGTAGTACTATCAACCTTTGGAGCTGAGCTTGAACCACATCCGGATAGCAAGCTCATGCTCACTGCTACCGTAACAATTGCCGATAAGATTTTTTTCATCTCTTTTCATTCCTCCATTAAAATATTTTGTAATTACTCAATAGATAATATCTACTGTAGTTACCAACTTAAAAATATCAAACAAAAACTTATGCTTTATTTCCCCTTAGATTGCGGAAATAGTCAAATGATAAAGCTGCTATTAATAATAATCCTCTTGCAACAGTTTGCCAGAAAGACGGAACATTTAGAATCATAATCCCATTATTGAAGCCTTGCATTATAAATAGACCAATTAAAGCACCTCCGAGTGTACCTATACCTCCAGAGAATGCTACGCCACCCAGAACAGCTGCTGTTACAGCATCAAATTCAAGACCTTCACTCGCCATAGGTTGACCGGAGCTCATTCTAGCAGCAAGTATACACCCACCAAATGCTGCAAAAGCTGCTGTCATCATATACAGTTTAGAATTTACTTTCTGAGAATTAATACCGGCAAGTCTAGCAGCTACCGAGTTTCCACCTACCATGTATACATTTCGTCCAAAGCGTGTTCTTGCTAAAATAATTGTGAAAATAACAAACATAACTAGAAATATTATGACTGGAATAGGTATATTAAAAACTCTTCCAACGCCCATCTTCAAAAACATCTTATCTGTGACGAATATGGCTTTGCCACCACAAATAATATAAGCGAAGCCCCTAAATACTGACATGGAAGCCAATGTGGCTATGAACGGCTCAAGTTTGAGTTTATTTACCAAAAGTGAGTTTGTATAGCCAATTCCCATACCGATAATTATTACCACAGGAACAGCTATCCACATTGAAACTCCACTTTTTAATATCAAGGCAACCAGAACACCACTAAACGCAGCGACAGAACCTGGTGACAAATCAACATGTCCGGCTATTAATAAATAACTTTCCCCAATAGTAATTAGTCCAACAATAGATGAAGCGATCAAAATGTTAATTATATTGTTAACCTGAAAGAATTTATTTTCGGTCAATACGGAAAACACAATAATGATTAATATTAATGCAGCTAGCAATCCTATCTTATCTGATTTAAAAACAGTTCTTTTGATAAATTGCGGGAAATTTTCCCTATTAGTTGTTACAATTTCTAAATCTTTTTCCATAATAATTCTCCTCACATGTTGGACATAGCAAGTGTCAATATCTTTTCTTCTGTAGCCTCCGAGCTATCTAGTTTTCCTGTTATTTGTCCTTGACACATAACAATAATTCTATCGCATAATCCCAAGGTTTCTGGAAGTTCAGACGAGATTAATATAACTGATATACCTTGTTTTGATAGCTTACAAATCAATTTATATATCTCTGATTTAGAGCCTACATCTATTCCCTTAGTTGGTTCATCCAATATAAGTACCTTTGGTTTTGAAGCAAGCCATCTAGCTAAAATAACTTTTTGCTGATTTCCACCGGACAATTCTCGGACTTTTTTAAATATATCCGGGGTTCTTACTCTTAGATCACGTACATAATTCTCAGCTAGTACATTCTCTTGATTACGATTAATAAATAGAGATCCACAAAGCTTTTTCAGGACAGCGATACTAATATTTTCTTTAACTGATCTTCCCCCAATAATACCTTGCTCCTTCCGGTCTTCTGGACAAAGTGCAAAGCCATATTTTATCGCATCCTCAGGATTGGAAATCGAGATACTCTTACCCTCTAAAATAATTTTTCCAGCTGTAATTTTGTCAGCTCCAAAAATTGCTCTCATTGTTTCAGTCCGTCCAGCACCCACTAACCCGGAAAAGCCTAATATTTCTCCTTTTCTAAGTTTAAAGCTGACATCTTTAATAAAGTCGTTTGTCAAACCTTGCACCTCAAGAATTGTATCACCTATTTCTTGATTTCTGGATAATTCATTAAAGACATCTCCAAGACTCCTACCAACCATCATTTTAATAACTTCTTGCTCATTTGTTGATTTAGTAAGTAATTGAGAAATGTATTTACCATCCTTCATTATTACAACCTGGTCACTAATCTGGAAGATTTCTTTCATTCTATGTGATACATAAAGAATTATTAAACCTTCAGCTTTAAGCTTATCAATTATTAAAAACAATGATTCTATTTCTGAATCAGAAAGACTTGCTGTTGGTTCATCAAACGCAATTATTTTTGGCTTTCTTCTATAAGACTTCATAATCTCTACCATTTGCTGGTAAGCCACAGATAAATCCTTTACTTTTGTTGTTGGTTTAATCGGAATCTTGAATTCATTTATAATCTTTAGTGCCCTAGCATTCAACTCCTTATAGTCAATCAAATGTTTCTTATTTATTGGAATCTCTTCCATGAAAATATTCTCAGCTACAGTCAGATATGGTACCACTTGTCTTTCTTGATATATGATACTGACTCCGGCATTTATAGCTTCACGCGGTGATTTGAAGTGTTTTTCCTCCCCATTTATCAAATATTCTCCTGAATCAGGTTGGTAGTCGCCATTCAAAATCTTTAGAAGAGTGCTTTTCCCTGCACCGTTTTCACCAACCATCGCTAAAACTTCTCCCCCATGAGCGCAAAAGCTCATATTGTCCAATGCCTTGACCCCTGGGAAAGTTTTAGTTATATTCTTAAATTCAATAATACTTCTCATATTGACCCTCCCAGCGTACCGTTATTATTGCTAACTCGTGAAAACAACTTGTAATCTACTAAGATTTTTTCTATAATAATGATGTTATCACTAAAGTTTTTTCTATACTATCAAAGCTATTAACAATTTCTCAGTTTTTTGATATTTTGTCATGGGGGGAATATGAGATTTGTTTTTCCGAAAATAAAACATTTAAATATGAGAATGACTATATATTTCTCTTTAGTCATGGTGGCAGCACTTATAATTATTGTGATTACTATAAGTCAAACCTTTTCTGATAAGCTTCTTTCAGAGATGAATGTTGTTATAAACCAAAAACTCAACTTAATAACCTCAACTTTGAATAACACTTTGAAAGATATAAAAGAATTGCAATTTTCTGTTATAAATGATAAAAATATTAATTCTCTTATGATGCTACAAAATGAGAATGGGAATCTTGACCAGAAAAGTTCTCAAGAACTTCAACAGGATTTTTCATACTACAAGAGAAGAAATACCAACGTTTCATCTATCTTTGCCATAAGTAATAATGGTGAAATTCTTGATCCCTTTTACTCAGTTAGCGCTTTCAAATGGATTGTAAACTATTCTGGAAGTATTGATACTCTTAAAAAGTCAAAATCACTTGGAATGTTTTCATCTCCAAATTCTTTTCCTTTAACTAATCCCAACCCGAATTCATTTGATAATTACAATATTACGTACTACGGTCAGTATTATGATTTTAAAAGTTATAACTATATAGGATACATAGCAATAAATTTAAAAAAGAACAGTATATTTTCTGATATAAACTCTCTGTGTAAAGAAACCTTTGATTTTTCATGCTTTATAGATGAAAAAAATGAGATAGTTCATATATTTGGTGACAATTACTCAAAAAGCTTTCTATTGACACAGGAATTTCTTAAAAGTAAAAAGCAGGTTATTAAAGTGGATGGTAATGATTATTTACTATATTCTCAAACTATAAAGAACTATCCAAGTTGGACTTTTATTGGACTTGTAAACTATCAGCAGATTACATCAAAAATATTTAATATATATAAAACTGTTTTTCTAGTTTCAATTGCAGTTTTGCTTTTGATTATTTTTCTAAGTTTTTATATTGCATCTAAGGTAACTAATCCAATAAGGAAACTAAGTAAATCGATGGATTTATTAGGCAAAGGTACCTGGCCTAAGGAAATAGAATGCCGCACCGAAGACGAAATAAAAGAGCTTATTAATGGTTTTAATAACTTAGTTTTAAATATAAAGAATCTTACTGAAAAGATCAGTGAAGAGCAGGAATCAAAGAAAATAATTGAGCTCTCCATCCTCAAATTTCACTTAGATTTGCTCCAATCTCAAATTAATCCTCATTTTATACACAATACCCTTAATACTATGAAATATATGGCAAAGAAGATTGGTGCTATAGAATTGGAAGAAACTATCACTTCATTCAACGCTTTGTTAAGAGCAAGTATATCGCAGAACGTTAGCTTTATAACTGCAATTGAGGAAATTAATAATTTAAACCATTATATCAATATTCAAAAACGAAGATATGATATTTTTATTGATTTTACATGTGAAGTAGATCCAGAAGTTCGATGTGCTTTACTTCCCAAGCTAATTCTTCAACCTCTTGTTGAAAATGCACTTTTCCATGGTATTGTTCCTAAAAGAGGAGGCTTAATTAAAGTCTCAATTTATAAAGAAAATGGTGAGCTTCATATAATTGTTGAAGATAATGGAGCAGGCATGAAAGAAGATGAAATGAAGCTTATACTTGAAGGTCTCACTCCGAATTCAAAGGGCTTCAACAGCATGGGACTATCTAATGTAAATGAACGTCTTTCTCTTTATTATTCTGCCCAAAGTAAACTTGAAATAATTAGCACTCCAGATTGTGGAACTAAAATTTGTTTTCACATTCCATTAAGTTTTTAAGAAAGGGGACCTTCGCCAATGAAAACGGTAATGATTGTTGATGATGAAAAACCTGCACGTGAGTTGCTTAAAATGCTTATTTCCTGGGAAACAGCTGGGTATTGTATCATATCTGAAGCAAATGATGGCATTGAAGCAATTGAGCAATATCTACAATTTTCTCCCGACTTAATAATAACAGACATTCAGATGCCTCAAATGGACGGTTTAATTTTAATCAAAGAAATAAAAAAAATAAATAACGATCAAAAGATAATTGTTTTGAGTTGCCACGAAAACTTCAACTATGCCAGAGAAGTTATGAAACTCGGGATATTTGATTATTTGATAAAGGATTCTCTTACTCCCGAAGATCTATTTACTGTGCTTAGAAGTACTTCATACTCAAAGTCTGTTGATCAAAGTACATTAAATTTCAAAGGAATTATTGATGAAAAGAAATCTCACGCTTTATGGGGTATTATTAATAACAGTATTGATCTATCGAACTATGCAAATGCATTAAAAACATGTGATTTATATGATAACTGTCAATTTTTCTTTATACACGCAATAATAGATACTAACACCACTAATAATTTTTCTTCTGAAATTACAAATGCTATTGCAGAAGTACTTACTTCAAAAGGGGGCGCAATATGTAATCTGGATAATAGTCATTATGTTATTTTAGTAATTGCAAAAAGTTCGCATAGTCAGTTGGAGATGCTTAGTCAGCAATGTACCACAGCCAAGTCCATAAGCGTTTGTATGGAAAAAATAACGGGATGCATAATAACATCAGGAGTTAGTCGCATTAGTTCAGATGTCAAACTTATAAAAGAAAAGAATCTTGAAGCTCAACAGGCTTTGGGCTATAGAGTTTTTTTAGGCAAAGGTAAAATTCTTTATTTTGATATAATACAAAATAGTTCTAGAAATATTAAAATCGAATTAATTGATATACGTATACAAAATATTAAGTCTGCTCTTTATCAAAAGGATCAAGCTACTCTTTCCAATGAGTTAAAAAATTTATATTTAAGTGATCTTCAAGGAATACTACAATATAATTATCTTCAACATGTTAGCGCTTTACTCTTAGGGTTAATCACGGCCGCCTGCTCTGAGTTCAACATTCTCTATAAAAACTTATTCATTGATGGCACAATTCCTTTGGATATCATTGGAAACTTAGAAACAGTTGAAGAGATGTTGTTATGGTTTACTGAAAAATTTCATACACTAATCAAAATCATCGAGGCAATATCAAATGATCAGTATAGCCGTCAAGTCAGGATAATTGTTCGATATATAAAAGATCATTATATTGAGGATATTGGATTAGAAAGCATTTCTCAACTTTATAACCTCCACAAAGTGCAGCTTGCAAGAATGTTCAAAGAAAATACCGGTATTAGTGTTAATGGATATATCCGTAAAATTAGAATTCAAGAAGCTAAAACTTTGCTTCAAAACAGTAATTTAAATATAAATGAAATTGTTTACTCTGTAGGCTTCCAAAATGCTCAAAGTTTCTATTCCATATTTAAAAAACTTGTTGGAGTTACTCCTTCAGAATTCAGGGATATGTGAAGTATAAAACAAAGCATAGGCATACAAAAATCCTCGATAGACTGTTAAATCTATCGAGGATTCAAATAATCATTTACATGTCATAACCATTCAATGTTTTTTGGGTATGAGCTCTATTACCCTTATTAATGGAATTCCTAACCTCACCAAGCTCAGCCTCTCTCTTTGCTAACTCAAGCTGAATTGACGTGTTTTGGGAAGACAGGGTTTTATTCTCATTTTTCAACTGTGTGTTTTCGTTTCTAAATCTCTCAAGCTCTTCACTCATGCCTTCTTTTTCCTTATAAATAAGACTCACGTTCTCACGGGATTTAAAGAAGTCATCACCCACATTTATAGCAGTTAATACTGCAGCAAATGATGTGCTAAGCCTATTGTTGCGCATTAATATCTCATTCATTTTTTTATCAATGTATAATCCAACCTTCTGAATATACTCATCAGATTCGATTCCTACTAGCGTATAATCCTTGCCAGATATTCGTATAACAACCTTATTTTTTGAGGTCAAGGTAACTCAGCTCCTTTAAACTCGCTTAATTACCTTAATTATACTATATTGCACTATATTTCGGCAATAATTTTTTTTGTTGTTCCTTTACATTTGCTGCAAAAGCTTTATCTGAACTTCCAATATGTTTTATCAGCCAATCTAGAACTGTTTTATTTACAGTAGAAATGAAAAGTACACCTGCTCCTTCTTCATCAAACTGTTTCTTCAAACTCTCAAGGTTTTTTAGAAAATCGTCATGAAGCTTCCGATGAGAAATTCTCTCAGGATAATTATGCATAATATGTAGCTGCTGCTCATCATTAAAATGCACTATGGTGTAATCTTTCAAAAACTTTAGAGTATTGCCTACCTCTTCCTTGCCTTTTCCCTGCGTACACGCTGTAAAAAGTTTATCTATCGCTTCAAAAAGCTTTTTATGCTGATCATCTATTTCTTTAATACCAATTGCAAAACTTTCTCTCCACTGAATAGCCAACGTTAGCCCCCTTAACAAATTACAATTTATAATAACTTTATTTATATTTACCACATTGCAATCTGCTAAAACGATGAAGTTCTATTTTATTTTCATAATTTTTCCTGTTCTAGGGTCTATAAGAATTAGCCAATACCCAAAAGCTCCATATTTAGGCTTATAACCTTCTAGCTGAGCCCAACTCCCCATGCTTCCAAATGGATTTTCATCAATGCTGTACACTCCTGGCACACCACATATAAAATATTCCTTACCTGAATATCTATCATTTTGAATACCAAAAATAATATATCTATATTTATAATGTGCTAGCAATACTTTAGGGTTAAAAAGCAAGTAATTCTTTATATTATTTCTAAATAAAATATTGTTCAAATAACCTGGGCTATTTATTTTCCACCATTTAATGCTTCTGCTTTTCATCTTGAAAGGATTAAAGATCTCAAAGCTCTTATCTAGCTCATTCTTTAAGCTTGGGATGTTCAATTCATTTTTAGTTCTATCCTCTATCTCAATCGATGAAATGTCTTTAAAGTTCTTTTGGGCTGAACTCAATATATCATCATCAGTTACAGTTAACTCTGGCATCATTTCCTGCTCTAATACTGATGATTTTTCTGTATTGTAGATGTTTGTTAAGGTTGCTTGAAATTTGCTTGTGATATCAAATTTCTTGTCAGTATAGTTTTCTGCAGCATTCTGCGGCTGCATATCCTTCCTCTGGTCAAATGTTGGTTCAGTATGATTTTGTTCTTCTGATACTTTGGTTTCAGCTTTTTGCATATCTTCAAATACTTTTGCTTTATCATTCGTATAATCAAATAGTATGCTTCCATCAAGTATATCCGGTATCTGCTTAGTTTCATTCCTTTTTTCTACATTATCAATCTTATCTGGTGTAAGAATGGGTTTGGCATTTTCTATTACTACATTTTCAGTTGTGCCTTCGTGTACTCTCCCCGCTTTTGTATCATCCAGCCTTACATCCTTTGAAATATAATCGTTGCTTGTAGGCTGCTCTTTTTTTAATAGGAGTGTCTCAAATTCCTTTCTCCATACAAGCTCACCTTTTGTATAAGCGACTAGAGGACACTTTATTGAGGGTTCTCTACTAGGCACCTTAGTAATAATTGCAAAGATATTTATTTCCTCTAGGCTTAACGCATTTGAGCCTATTCTAAAACAATCTGCGTTTAATTTGACGTCTGCTCTGCCGTTTGCACTCGGGACATCGCAAATAACTGTATACGTCAGTTGATTTTCTACCTTTTTAATTCCGTATAACTGATATATCAAGCCCTGACTATTTAATAAATTACTCATTGATATTTGTATCTTGGCTACCTCGCAATTTATCTCAACTTTTAAATAGCCTGTCGGGTTTCCAACATCACTATCCATGTTTCTAAATATATAAAATAGTCTCTGATAATTATTATCCATTGCAAGATTCTCCTTATGCAACTTTATATTTTTAACATTAAAATATATGATGATTATAAAAAAATAAGACCATCTTTTTTGAGATAGTCTTATTTTTTAATATTTATTCAGTTTTCATAAAGCGAGGTCAATAGCTCTCCAAATTGTTGAACAGATAATACTTCACCTCTTATATTGTCTTTAAGCCCCATGTTCTCAAGGATTTGTTTGATCTGTTCTTTATTCTTATTGAAAATCCCCGAATTTTGTAATGCATTTACAAGAGTTTTCCTTCTTTGTCCAAAGGCAGCTTTAACCAATCTAAAGTACAAATCCTTATCAAACACCTTTACAGGTGGTTCACTCAGAATATCCAGTCTTATTATTGTTGAATGCACTTCAGGCTGCGGAATAAAGCATTCTGGTGGTACATCAAAAATAATTTTGGGGCTTGAGTAGAACTGTACTGCCACCGACAATGCACCATAGTCCTTTATCCCTGGTCTTGAAACCATCCTCTGTGCTACCTCTTTTTGCACCATGAATACCATTGCATCTACACCCTTAACCTCTTCTAAAAATTTCATAATGATTGGTGTAGTTATATAGTATGGCAGGTTCGCTACCACCTTTACAACTTTAGCATTATATTTTTCTTTAGACTCAGAAATTATGGTTTCAATATCTGCTTTCATTATATCGCTATTTATGATAGTTATATTTGAAAGCTCACTCAAGTTATCGTTTAGTGCAGGAATGAGATACTTGTCAATCTCAACGGCTACTACTCCGGCGGCTCTCTTGGCAAGCTCTTTTGTCATGTTACCTATGCCAGGCCCAATCTCAAGTACAAGAGTTTCATTATCAATTCCCGCGGCATCAACGATTTCTTTAACAACGCTATCGTCATTTAAAAAGTTTTGCCCTAGTGATTTTATAAGCTTTAAGTTATACTTTTTTAATATGTCTAATGTATTACTTTTAATCATTAATTATTCTCCTCTAGATCCTGTTGCAATACACTTAAATATGTGCAGTTTATATAATAAGTAATAGCTTTATAAATTTTAAGCGTATCGCTTTATTATAGCACAATAAGTTAGATAAATATGTTCAGATTCTGTTTAAAAACTCAAATCAATTACTAAAAGAATTTGACCAAGAAAAAGAGCTAATCCAGTAAACTAGATTAGCTCTAAACAGTCCCTTCAAAACTTTTTATTTTATTTACTTACTGTGAAGTCTTAATCAAAAACCTATTTTAGTATATAAACCTTCACGTTTCTTACTCCCCAAGCACTTACTGAACTACCAGAATCAAGATATATGTCTATCTTGTTACCCTTAATAGCCCCTCCTGTATCTGCTGCAACTGCATATCCGTAGTCAGCTGCCGCACCTAGAACCTCCACATATACCCTGGTTCCCAGAGGTATTACTCTTGGGTCTACTGCTATTATTCCCCTTTTTGCCCTTACACCGGTTGCTGTAATCCCAAATCCCGGATCTCCTGGGCTCTTGCCTGTATCAGCAAAAGAAGCTGTATACGAAGTTGCCTTCATATTCATTGCCTTTGAAAATCTTAAAGTATCACCTCTCGATGTCTTGTAGTTTAAAACCGTACCGACTTCAACAATTTTGTCCAAAGGATTTGCTGAAACAATATCCTTTATCAATTGCTTAGCGATCTGTTTTCCATTCTCATAAACTAAAGTATATACTTTTTCGCGGACTCCTTCTTTTCCTTCTCGAACTGTATTTTTTGTTCCAAGATCTAATCTGTCGTTTTCTTTTGTAATGGTTTTAAATGAAATAGATGATGCTTCAGTCACTGTCTTTTCATCCACACGGACTATCGATATGTCCATATTTTGTACAATTTTGTCTCCCAATTGAGACTCAACGAGCTTATCATTTTCGTCGACGCTTATTGCGTTATCAAATAGCACCTCTTTAACAGTATCTTTATACGTTTTTACATCGTACTCTTTTCCATCCACCCTAATTGAAACAAGTACCGCTCGTTTTATCTCTATTATACTCTTTTGAATTTTTGCGAGCTTCGCGTCAAACGGCATACTAATGTAGTCTTCACCTGCTACTGTGATGCCTGTCTGCTCTAGTACCTCTCTCACTGTTGCTTTCATTGTCTTAATTACAATTTCATGTCCATTGTCGTTGATTACCACGTGTCTCTTTACTCCATTAAAAACAAAAAAACCCGCCGTAACGGATATAGCAACGGCAATACAAATAATCGCAACATCCAATGGCCTAATCCTCAATCTAGAAAAATACCTTTTAATATTCTTCGCAATCGGTATCATAATACTAACCTCCTGTTAAAAATATTCAAAGGGACTGTGATTATCTTATTCTAAGCATATAATTTTGTCAAATTTATTGCCTAGATATTGGAAATTTATTCCCATGTAAACCCCTTATTTACAATTATTAACTACTTATTAGTATATTATTCATTGTAAGGATATATGTGCAATTTTTTCATTTTGTCTCTGAACCCTTTATTCTCAATACTTTTGAGGTTCATACATAATTGTAATATGGGTAGCCTTTTAAGGTTTATCTGTCATTTCCAATATTAGCCATTGATTAGTATCCTCATTTAATTCCATTGTCATATATTTCTCATTGTCTCCACTTTTAAAAACAACTTGAGGTATTTTATCCTTGTTCTCATCAGTACTATCCGGTTTGTCTACCTCAAAAACTACTTTAACCTGAATCTTTCCTATATGCTCCTCATCCGTCAATTCGGTGAAAAGCTTTGAAGTTTTAAATCTTATAGCTTTAAGCTCACTTTGATATATTTCTTTAAGATTTACAACATCAGTTATTGTTGCATCTTTTGAATTTTTGCTTATAAGAGCCTCCGCTCCCTTGTAATTTTTGGAGTTAACCTCCTCAACCCATTTTTTTATAGTAGTATCCATCGGTGCAATGTCAATAGATTTTTTGAAAACAACAATTATGTTGTTTTTTGATATAATCTCTTTCTTTAACTCCATATTTTCATTGCTAATCAAAGAGAAGTTTTCTTTAGTTGTTGTATTATCTTCAGTTAGAGTTTCTAATTCCTTATTCAGCTTATCAAGATTATTCATCTTTTCACTTAGTGTATCAATAGTAAGGTTATTAGAATCACTAATATCCTGAAAACTTTCTATTTGCTTTTCTCTGTCCCACACTAAGTAATTAAAAGAAATAAGTATTGCAATTAAGAACATAAATACAGTAATGATAATAAACTTTTTCACAATAACCTCCATGAGCCGAATTGGCAACCATAAAATGTAATGAAATTGTTATCCTCCATGAGCCGCAATAGCGGTCACAAAATTTAGTGGACCTCCAGCTTTCACACGCTATAAGGCGAATAAAAGAGGTTACAACCTGAATATTTTTTTTGCATTCATTAGTGTAGTCTCAGCAACCTCAGACTCCGTTACGCCCTTGATTTCTGCAATCTTCTGTATTGTATGGATTAAGTAACCTGAATTGTTTCGCTTTCCTCTATGTGGTTCTGGTGCAAGATAGGGGCAATCTGTTTCTACAAGTAATTTATCTAACGGAATAGCCTTAACAACCTCTACTGTTTTCCGTGCATTTTTAAAGGTTACAGGGCCACCAATAGCTATATATAAATTGTGCTTTAGCATATCTAATGCCATTTCTGCACTCCCTGAGAAGCAATGGAAAATGCCACCTACCTGCCCCACATTTGTTTTTTTTATAATGTTAATTGTATCCTCATGAGCATCCCTATCATGAATAATTATGGGAAGACCAAGTTCCTTTGCCAGCTCAATCTGCCTTTCAAACCAGTACTGCTGTATATCTCTAGGAGAATTATCATAATAATAATCCAATCCAATTTCACCAATTGCCACTACTTTGCTGTTTTTTGAAAGCATTCTGATCTTGTCCAATACGCCTTCATCCATCTTATCAGCATCGTGAGGGTGTATGCCCAACGCAACATAAACAAAATCATATTTTTCAGAAAGCTCTATTGAGGCATCCAAGGATTCTAAGCTAGCTGAAGCATTTAGAATATATGAAATGCCATTTTGGTGCAACTCATTTAACAGAGTATCCCTGTCTTCATCAAATCTTTCGTCATCATAATGCGCATGTGTATCAAAAATCAAAATAACCTCCACGAATTCGACATTCCTATTCACTATCCCAAAGCATGCATCTACTGATTAAGTCAAATTTACTCTAGTAACTATTAATTACCTTTGTAAATACTATAAACTTACCCTACATGCGCTCCACTGCCTAAATCCTTGTCAATGGTAACAAGAGAAAGGCCATTTTCGTTTGTAGCTGCCAGAATCATCCCTTGCGACTCAATTCCTCTGAGCTTAACAGGCTTTAGATTGGCTACAAGTATTAAGGTTTTACCAACCATCTCCTCAGGTGTATAGTATTTTGCAATACCTGAAACGACCTGTCTTGTCTCATCACCAACTTGCAGTTTCAGCTTTAGCAGCTTATCAGCTTTCTCCACCTTTTCCGCTTCAATAACCTTGGCTACTCTAAGCTCAACCTTAGAAAAATCATCAATTGTTATAAGGTTTGCATCTGTTTCATTATCCACCTCAGCAACTACTTTTTCAGTTGCTTTCGCAGATTCTTTGACTTTTTCAACTTTTTCAACTTTTTCGGCTTTTTGTGCTTTTTCTACTGGTTTATTTCCTACTCCACTCATTTTTTCAATTTCTTCTAATTCCTTCTTTATGTCTATTCGAGGGAATATTATATCTCCCTTTTTAACACTTGTCCCTGATGGATACAAACCCCACTGCTTTGCTTTATCCCATTCAACAAGACTTTTATCGTCAATTCCCAACTGATTCCATATTTTATCAGGTGTCTCAGGCATAAATGGTTGGATAAGTATAGCTGTAATTCTCAAACTCTCTGCAAGGTTATACATTACCTGTGCAAGTCTTGCACTATTTGACTCATCCTTCGCCAATACCCAAGGCATTGTTTCATCTATATATTTATTTGTTCTAGAAACTATCTTCCATATCTCACTCAGAGCAGTACTGAACTGCAGTTTATCAAGCAAGTCCTCTACCTTTTGTGGCGTTTCCATAACAATTTTTATCAAATCCTCGTCAAAGTCGCCTGTCACCTTTGAATCTGGTATAGTTCCACCAAAATACTTATCTATCATGGCAACTGTTCTGCTAACTAAGTTTCCCAAATCATTTGCTAAATCGGCATTGATTCTGTTTATAAGTGCTTCATTTGAAAAAGCACCATCTGACCCAAATGGAACCTCTCTAAGCAAGAAGTATCTTATTGCATCTAGCCCATATTTATCCACTAATATCTGAGGATCAACAACATTCCCTTTGGATTTGGACATTTTTCCGCCTTCAAGTAGAAGCCAACCATGACCATAAATCTGCTTCGGAAGTGGAAGGTCAAGAGCCATAAGCATTGCAGGCCAAATTATAGAGTGGAATCTAACTATTTCCTTTCCTACTAAATGAACATCTGCAGGCCAATATTTCTTGAAATCGGCGTCGTCCTGAGATAAGTAACCAAGTGCTGTAATGTAATTTGACAAAGCATCTATCCAAACATATACCACATGTTTATCATCAAAGGATACTGGAACACCCCAATTAAAGGTTGTCCTAGAAACAGCTATATCCTCTAAGCCAGGTCTTAGAAAGTTATTCAGCATTTCATTTTGTCTAGACACAGGTTGTATAAATTCAGGATTTTCTTCAATTAATTTTATTAATCTGTCTTGATATTTGGATAATCTGAAGAAGTAGCTTTCTTCTTTAGTTAGCTCTACCTCGCGTCCACAGTCAGGACACTTGTCATCTACTAGCTGAGTTTTTGTCCAGAAAGACTCACAGGGTGTGCAATACATGCCCTCATATTCGCTTTTATATATGTCGCCCTGATCATAGAGCTTTTTAAATATCTTTTGAACTGCCTCAACATGTTCTTCATCAGTGGTTCTAATAAACTTGTCATTAGTTATTTTCATTAGCTTCCATAGTTCTTTTATACCTGATACAATTTCATCTACATACGCTTTTGGAGTTATGCCCTTCTCCTGCGCCTTTCTCTGTATCTTCTGTCCGTGTTCGTCGGTTCCTGTCAAAAACATTACGTCATATCCAGTCAATCTCTTATATCTAGCTACTGCATCCGCTGCAACAGTTGTATATGAATGACCTATGTGAAGTTTACCACTTGGATAATATATAGGTGTTGTAATATAATAAGTTTTTTTAGACATACTTTCCTCCTCATTAGCCACTAATTGGTGCTTTGTTATTTAACATGGTATAATTTAATTATTACTTATTACTACTATACATATTTGTCTAAATTTTTTCAAGGATAATATTACAGTTAACCTAAATAGTGTTATTATGCTTTTTCGTTTAAATAAGCAATCACGTGGTAAATACCAATAGTAAGGAATAATTAAATAATAAAATACGATTTTGGAGGGAAAAATCTATTGTTTAATTGTTTTTAAAAGTAAGCTGCTGTGAACTATGAAAGGGATGTTTCAAATGAATGATTTATTAAACTGTATAAGCTTTACAAAAAATTATTCTAAAATCGTTTACCCTATAGTTAATAAAAGAATAAATGAATATAGAATATATACAAATCGCATAAAAATTCGCGCTGTGAAAGCAAATGCCTTAGAGGCCTTGGATCAAAGCAAGTTTGACATAGCAGTTGCATCCGTTTGCACTTTATATCCAAACGTTGATGCGCTATTAGCAACAGATGCTATATTCTCGTTTCAAGCACTTGTTGAGTATTTAAACACAATATGCGTGCACTCCTCAGCTAGCACTGAACCCTTCTTGAAATTAATTTTTTCATCATTAAAAGATGCTGTCAATATTCACGCAGAAGTTTACGAAAAATACTTCACCTTTTTCCCATCCAAAGAAGATAATGGTTATCTAGGTATACTTGTAGAGAAGTGTAGGCAAAAGTTTCGTCTTTTACCCTCCTTCGATAAAATTAGAGATTATGTTGCTACTTATTTAACACTTTTTATAGATTTACAGGTTATAAAGTATTCTTCTGACGAGGATGGTAAGGAAATCAATCTTCTTAGTTGGAGCTCTGCTCACGGACAGAGGTATCCCGATATATCAAACTGGGAATTTTGTATGGCAATTGATTCCTCTCTTAGTTTACATCTTCTACTTGCTCTGGCAACAGATCCTGATTTGACTGAACAAAAGATTGAAAGTGTAAACAATGCATTTTTCCCTTGGATATGCGGCCTTCAAAAGATATTGGAGGGATATCTAAACTACAATGATGCCATCTCCTCCCGAAGCATTAACTACGTTTTTTATTATAAAAATTTGAAGGAATACCAGGATAGAGTCATTTATTTCATCAACAAAGCTGTTGAGAGCCAAACTTCTCATTCTGATTATTACCACTCTATTCTAAAAATCTTGCTGAGCATATATGTTACCCATCCAAAAGCAAATTCAGGTATGAATAATCTTACCAGTAAAGCCCTGCTTCGAGCGGGCGGGAGAGGAATGTGGATATATAGCAATGCTATCAGGGTAATAAGGGTTATTAGGCACCTCTAGCCAAATATAAATTTGCATGCCCACAGAGAGGCTATAACGCTAATTACATCTGCCATTAAGGCCGCGATAATCGTATACCTTATGTTTTTGATGCCGACAGCCCCGTAATATACGGCCAGTGTGTAGAAAATGGTCTCAGTAGATCCCATCATCGTCGCAGCTACTCTTCCCTCATGTGAATCGGGACCAAAAGCTTTAATTATCTCTGTAACAAATGCAAATGATGCACTTCCTGATATAGGTCTCAATAACGCCAATGGTGCTACCTGCGGTGGCATCCCTAAAGCATCTATTAGAGGCCTCAGTATAAATATTAGGAAATCCAATGCTCCAGACGCTTTGAAAACTCCTACTGCTACTAGCAGTCCGACTAACGATGGCATTATTTTAAAAATGGTTTCAATTCCTTCTTTTGCGCCGTCAACAAACAAGTCATATGCTTTAACTTTTTTTAGTACTGCTACCAGTAATATTACAATAAATATCATAGGAATTGCGTAGTCCGATAAGTGCCTTATTACTCCCATAGTTCACCACATTTATCCTCACTAAGGAACAATTAAATAAACTGGGTATCCGCTTAACTCAAGTACCTACTACATGTTGTGTTT
>DATCID010000208.1:0-2624 GCA_036507975.1 Ruminiclostridium sp. | reverse complement strand
TGTTTACACAGGCACATATAAACAAATCTTGCGCTAGGTGATACTATACTTCCTTTAAAACAAACATTATCAAAAGCTATATTCATATACATATTTTAAATCCTCCATTTTCTCTTATAGAAAACTAGGCTTGCGTTAAGCCAAAGGCACCGACATAAGCCTAGTTACAATTATACTTTTCTAAAGTGCTAGTAAAAAGCTCCATGATGTTAGCATGGAGCTTGCAATTTAAAATAGTTTAAGCATGTTATCATTTGTTTTTTCTTTTAAATATTCCTGGAGTATCCGTTTGAACATCTCTCCATTTGAACTGCTATTAAACATATCCGGAGTATACCCCGTGAAAAATACACTTACAGTTTTGGAACTAAACATGTCTACTAAATGCGCTTTTTCATGTTCAGGTGTAAATGACAGGCATAAGCATATTTTGCAATCATATTCGCTGAGTAACTGTATCTTTTCTTTTATCTCCTGCAGCTCATAAGGTTTGCTTGTACCACATAATACCACGGTGTTACATTTAGCCACAAAATACAGTTCTTCTTTCACACTGTCATCCTTTATAATCCTACTCAAATCACTTATGGCAAAATCCATTCCTTCAGCCATTTTGTTTTTCATAAATATTATTCCGTTACGATCAAAGCAGTTTTCGTTTATTGTTGTAAATCCAGAAGTGTTATTCCTAATTTTCTCTAGGTGATCAAGTTCATCATTACACTCCACCCAAACTGCAGATGCCCCAATAGATTTAAGGTATACCACCATATTAATACTCAAGGTTGTTGCTCCTGCTCGTGGATATGCATTCAAAACAGCAATCATAACATTCTTATTTTCAAATATAAATTCTTTTTTAGTTTTATCTCTCTCTTCGGTTTTTCCTACATCTAAGTTGCCACCCCTGTTTAAATAATTTGTATGCTTCTTGTTTTCAGGCATTTCTCTTTCATTATCATGAAACATTGGTGTACTGTTTAGTCCTATCTTCACCTGCGCCTTGAATTCAGGAATTGACTCTTCTGGAATCATTGATATTATTGGAACTTCGCCATACTTTTTTAATGCTTCTTGCAATTCAGTGCTTTTATTTCCAATATCAACATATATGAATCTCATTTTGGGATTCATTATATGAATGCTATGGAGTGCGATTCTAAAGCTATCAGCATCATTTATAACAGCACCAAGGTCTATTGCCAGGTACTTATAGTAGTTTATGCTTAAAGCTTCTTTTTTTGCGAAGGAGCTTAAGTCAAATTGGGTTGAGGATATTTTCTTTAGCATAAATGGCTGTTCTACCAAACTTGATTCATTTAGCCAATCAAATATGTTTACATTATTATGGCTGGATAGGAATAGCATCATATGGATTATTCACCTGACTTTCAACTGTTGATTTTACTGGTTGTATAATCTGTACTGGTTTTCTATCATACGGCTTATTAATAAAAAACAATACTATAAAGACAACACAAAGAACTGCATAAAATAACAGCTCTAGAACCTTATTCTTGGATTCGTTCATTTACGATCTCCTCGTTTCTATTTAATTATTTTAATGGTCTTTAAGTAATACAGGGTTTCATTCAGATATAAGCTACCGCTCACAGGGGAAGTTATTGACCTTAACAATTTGACAACTATTTCTCATTTTCAATCAAAGGTTCTAAATAAAAGTTTATATAACAAAGACCGTAACATTTGAGCTACGGTCTTAATATTTATAGAATTCTGACTGTGACACTGGATATTTCTACCCTATTATATTGTCACTTCCATTGTTGTAAACAAAATGAGCTTTTCTTCAATTGCTATTTTGCACGCTTCAAAATCACTTCATGCTCATTTAATTTTAAATCTACACCTATTACATAATCCTTAACTATAGCCATATTCTTATCTAAGTTATCAATTCGTCTTTCAACATTATTTATACTTTGGTTTAACTCAGTTTTTGTATCATCTATTTTTCTTAGAAGAATTTCATGTCCTTCCGCTACTGCTTTTAACTCATTTCCAAGATTTTCAACCACAATACCTGTATGAGTTTTGACTTCCTCAATTTTCTTATCAAACATTTCCTTCATAGCTATTAACAGTTCATCATTATTCATTGGCAAACCTCCTAACGTCTTTTTATTATATCATATTACCTTAATTTTCGAAGGCTTTTTTTTATTCCATTTACAATATTACTTTGGGTTGAGTAACATTATTCATTATTTGCTAAGTGCATAAAAACCTTCATTGCTTATAATACTCTTCTCTTGATGTAATTGGTTTGGCAGTTATATTTACTTTTGAGATGCTAGAGGCATTTTGTGTATACGATGCATCTCTAGCAATTATCCTATATTCACCAGAGCTTAAACCACCCATTGTATAGCTTTTACTTGAAACAGTTGTCCAGTTTGTACCACCATCGCAGCTCACATCGTATCCCCTATCTCTCCCACCAGTGATTGTAATAGTAATGCTGCCATCAGAATCACTATTTGAGCAGCCGCTTGCTGAAAAAGAGATTTTAACTGGAATAGGATTTATATATATCTTTGGATCAACCGGCACTGCACTGCTGTATGAGCTGCCTTCTCGAACCTCAAAATGTAGATGGTGTA
>DATCID010000207.1:0-8574 GCA_036507975.1 Ruminiclostridium sp. | reverse complement strand
TGAATGAAGCATGGGGAAATCAAGCACGTCATAATATATTGGTGGCACATGGCAAGGGTGTAGAAGCTTTTAGAAGTTTTGGCTTTAAGGAAAGCAAGATTGGTATAGTAATTGATATATGGAAAAGACATGCACTTACGTTATCTTTAGAGGATAGACAAATGGTAATAGATGAAGATGAACGTAACTGGAAGTTTTATACCGATCCGGTTTTAGCAGGGAGTTACAGTGATTATATTATTAACAAGCTCAGTGACGAAGGTACGTTAATGGACATCAAGGAAGGCGACTTAAAGCTGATTTCACAACCAACTGATTATTTTGGATTGAATGTTTATAACAGGGTAATGGTATCAGCAGATAAAAAGGCAGCCCAAGATTTTTCACAGGGTGGTAACTTTCTTAACAATCATACAGAATATTACCCAAAAGCAGTATATGATGCAGTTCACCTTCTGCAGGATCTTTATAATATTAAAATACCAATCTATATATCTGAAAATGGTACATATTTTAAGGGAGTTGAACAGGTAAATCCAAGCACCAATATGATTGAGGACGATGATCGGATAAAATACATAAAAGGCTTTTTGGAATGGCTGGAGAAAGCAATTGATGAGGGTTTTGATATACGGGGTTATTACCTGTGGTCCCTAATGGATAACTTTGAATGGACGGCTGGCAGCAATTATAGATTTGGAATTATTCACACCAACTTTGAGTCTCAAGAGCAAATGTGGAAAAAAAGTGCTTATTGGTATAAAGATTTTATATCGGATAGGTGCCCATACTCTAAATTCCATAAAGGTTCTATCATAATGATGAAAAATTCTATGAAACAGGAAAAAACCGGGGGTAATAAATGAAATCGAGGGGAAGAACATTACAAGCGGTAAACCATGATGAAACTGATAAGGATTTTGGGACTTCTATTACTAACAATGGGATGCTTAATCCAAATGATGGGCAAAAGGCAAATGACTCATATAGTCAGGTAAAACAGAATTTTAAAAATCCAGACATAAAATACGCCCCGTACGAATTCTGGTTTTGGGATCAGGATTTATATACCCTAGGGATAAAACCGGAGGATATTGCTAGGGAGCTTATAGAAAAAGGATTTAATCCCGGATATGCTCATGCAAGAGAAAACTATGCACAAAATTTGGGAGGAGGCGGTGATTATGTTAAACCAATACCTTCAGAGCAATGGTTATCTGCCAAATGGTTTGATGAAATCAGAAAGGTCGCAAAACAAGCCCAAAGCGATGGCAGTCATTTTTCTTTTGCTGATGAGTTTGGATGGCCTTCTTTTCAAGCAGGCGGCAAGGTTTTAATTGAAAACCCCGACTTAAGAGGAAAATCACTTGAATTTTTAATTTATGATTTGCTGGCGGGTCAAAGCATTAACTTACCTTCCTCATTTTTTACTGTGGCAGCAAAGCTTGTAAGTCAGCAAAGATCCAGCTATGTAGAATTTATCGGAGAAAACTGGCAGAATAAAAAATTCGGCTGGGATGAATCGAAGCCGACTGAAAAAGCAACATTACCATATAATATGGCAGTAAAATATGCAGATAGCGGTAGTAGGAACAACTTTGCCATTTTTCACCCATATTTTGCTCAAACCGGCAACTATAAGGTTTATGCGCGATGGGTAGATGTTGGAGGAAATTCCTCTAATGCTGTATATCAAATAAATACTACAAATCAAACAAAGGTCATAGTAGATCAGACTAAGAATTTGAATCAATGGAATAGCATTGGCACCTTTGACTTTGAACAAGGTGGGTTATCTTCAGTCAAAGTGGAGAATGTATCAAATGGAAAACTATGTATCGATGCGATCATGTTTGTAAATACAAGTAACGCGGATGATTACATCGTAATAGATGATCTTAACGTGTCAAACAGAAGTATAGGCTATATTGATAGTGATACACTTGAAATTATTGGTACTAAAAACACAGCATTTGAATGGACAGCACCAAATGAGGGTGAAGTATATAGGATTTATTCCTTTAATATAGTAGAACAGCGTGGATACGACGGCAGCCTCGTAAATTGCCTTGATAAAAGTCTAGCTGGAAAATTTTTAGATATTGCATATAAACCTTGCGTAGATACCTTAGGTGATTTTATGGGTAAGGGTAAAACCATAAATGGAGTATTTGCAGACACAGAAGGAGGATATGGCTACAAATTGGCTTGGTCGGAGGATCTTGAAGAAACGTATAAGCTAACAAAAGGGCAAGATATTAAAAAAATGATGCCCCTTATGATAGACAGGGATATTCAAGGTAAAGATGCTAAAGCACGTTACGATTGGTATGATACTGTTTCAGATATATATGCTGAAAACTTTGCAGCTTCGGCTAACTTTTTAGCAGAAATGGGTGTATATTACACAGCACACACTTGGGAGGAAAGCTTGCAATTACAGGCGAGTACTGATGGTAGTCATTTTAAAGTAGAACGTAATATCACCTTACCCGGTATGGATTCTTTGGGGAATTGTGCGTATAACCCTATGAATTTTAAAGAAACAATGTCAATTTCAGAATTTGAAAACAGACGGTTTATGGTTGAAATGATGGCACTTGTTGAGGTAAATCAATACACTCCCACCGAGCTTAAAAAACAAATAAATTATCTTTCTACCTGGGGTGCGAGCCATGTAATAATGCATGCGATTAAAATGACAAGGTATCTGGCACAATCCCTAGTTACTCCTGATTTTTTTAATATAGATCCATCATGGTCATATATGGAATATTTATGCAGTTATGTTCGTAGGACTTCCTACATAAATTCCAATGGTTATAATAATGCAAAGGTTCTTATGTTAAACCCAATGGACAGTATTTGGGCGTTATCTGAAGGTGATGTTGCTGACCCAAATTACAACACATTTGCAGAACACAAAGATGGAGGAATAGCCAGAAATAATGCTGCTTTTGGTGGTAAGGTTTCTGAAATTAACAGGATTTACCAAGAAAGTGTTCGTCAATTATCAGCGTATAGAATAGATCATTTAATTGTAGATAAGGTTTATTTTAATGCTATGGTGCAGCAAACAGGTACTCTAGCTATTAGAAATTATAAATTTAAAGCGGTTATATTACCTCCAATGACTATAATAGACACAAGCGTAGCTGAAAAATTAAAAAAATTCGCTAATAATGGCGGATATATATATTATCTGGGGGAACTCCCATCAGGATCAATACAGAAAGGCAGAAGTGATGCAAATATAAAGCAGATCGTGGCAGAACTCGTAAGTCTGCCAACGGTAAAATATATTCCCGATCTAGAGGAAGCTCTAAGTAATAACTGTAAATATTTGACATCTTCAGTAAAATTTATAGAGGGTTCATTTGATATGCTGATGCAATACAGAATAATCGACAATCGTCACTTTATTTGGGTTGCTAACAACAATAATATTACTCATCAAAGCAAATTGTATATACCTGATATATCCGGCATGGTATCAATTTGGAATTCAGAGGATGGCAGCATAAGAACTGCAGATGCAAAAGCAAAAAACAATGGAATTGAAATAAATGCATACTTTCATCCATATGAAGGTTACCACATAGTAATTGACCCGTCAGAAGCTATAGCAGCAGGTAAAAACATTGAATATGGCTGTGTAGTAACCGGTATTAACAGTGGATGGTATGCTAATATAGATACCGGCAATAAAAAAACAATTTTATCCCACGACTTCGATACTGTAACATCGGATAAAATCAGAATGGTGTGCCGTAAAGGTTCATTTGAGGAGCCACAATATACATATATAAATGAAATAGAAGTGAATAACAACGGCACAAATATTGCAAGTTCAGCTTCAGTTAGTGCATCTTCCGGCAGCGACGGAGATAATATAATTGATGGTAAGCTAGATACAGCATGGAAGAACGAAACACCAATAAAATATGATGAAAGCCAATATGTCAAGCTTGAATTCCCATCTTCTCAAAGCTTTAACAACATTACAATTCATACAACAGAAGGAAAGGCAATCCGTAGCTACCGGTTAGAGTATTGGGATGGAACCTGGTGGAAAAATCTTGTAACCTTTAACGAAGCATATGAACCTGAGTTGATAAACCCAATTATCTATCCAACTGAATTGATAAATGGTAGTATGGCAGTCAGTCTTACTAGCTGGGAAACTTGGCGCGTGTTAGATGCTAAATTTTCTGGATTTATAGATTATAAAAACACCTTTACGTTGCCTGAATTAACAGGTAAAACATATTTGGATTTAGGTGAAGTTAGTGAAACGGCACAAATTTGGATTAATGGTAAGTGTGCTGGTTCAAGGATATTTGCACCTTTTGTCTTTGATATTACCGATGAGATAAATGCAGGTATAAATACTATAAAGGTACGCGTTGGAAATACAATTGCTGCAAATGCAGGACAAAGCTGTGGCAAATGCGGGCTTGTGGGCAGTATCGTCATAAAAAATGAGAATTACTATAAAAATTTGCTAAAGAAAAACATGAGATCCAAAAGGAGGTTTCAATATGACAAATAGGGAAAGAGAAAGTGCTACTCTATCTTTTATAAAGCCCCATGATAGAGGAGCTGTGGAAGAGACTTTTTTTCCATGGTCATTAACTGTTAAAAGATTTGCTAAGGAAGGCCTTCCATCAGCAATAGAAGAGAGCCTTCAAGACATAGTAAATGACGACAGCGTACAGGAGCATGGCTTGGAGAAGTACCTGAATGTCGCCTGGGGAAAGGGAATATTCAATTATGAAAAATATCTTGGCTTCGACCCAGTACGAAGAATCAGTTTTACACTTCCTTTCAGAAGATTTGAAGAGAAGATTATTGAAGATGGGCCCGGATTTGTTATAAAAAGCGACAGGACGGGAAAACAACGGAAGTTCTATAAACAAAGCGGACTTGTTGAAGAATATAAACAGGTTATATTATGTGAAAATAACTGGGAAAAGTTAAAGGAACACAGCGAAAGAGAACTTGCGGAATACTTCACAGATGAAAATATTGCAAATGCATACACGCCCCTCAGAGAAGGGCATCAAAGGGGAGATTACTCCATCAGGATGAATATCGAGGGATTCTTTTGGACACCCAGGGAGTTGATGGGCATTGAACCTCATTTGTATGCATTTTATGATTATCCAGAAATGATGCATGACATCAACGAGTATATACTGAAGGTGTATCTTGAAAAACTCACGAAAGTTTTAGAGATAATTCCTGCGGATGTTGTATATATAATGGAGGACCTTAGTGGTAAAAACGGGCCAATGATTTCTCCTGAATTGTTTGATCAATTCATAGGAAGATATTATAAGAGACTTATACCTGATTTGAAAAGTAAAGGTGTAAGGCATGTATTTGTAGATACCGACGGAGACTTTAAAAAGCTCATCCCCAATTTCATAGAAGCTGGAGTCGAGGGCTTCCTTCCGATGGATGTAAATGCAGGTATGGACATAGTTGTTGTTAGAAAAGAATACCCAAATCTTAAATTTATTGGGGCTTTCAATAAGCTTTGCATTGCTGAAGGCAGAAAAGCTATAGATAGAGAGTTTGAGAGAATTCTTCCAGTCATCCGCCAGGGGGGATACATCCCTGGAGCTGACCACCAGGTAGCACCTTCTACTTCTTTGGAAGACTATATGTATTATATAAGTAGGTTGAAAGAAGTGATGCAGGAAGCTTGCAAAGGAGTAAATAACTGATTTTTGGAATTACATCAAGGAAAGTGATGATTCGTTGTGATAGTGATTATAAAATTTAAAAATGGATAAAGAGGTAGATGTTATGTCAATAACTAGATTGGGGTTATTCAATAACAACACAATTCCGGTAGAAGATAAAGGAATTGTAATGAATCCGGCGACAGATCCGGGTGATCCTATGTATCGATGGGATAGCTGCGGAATGCGGGAAGCTATAGTAAACAAAGTTGGCGATACATATTACATGTTTTATGATGGAGCTTCAAATTTCGATAATGATCCGGCTGTTTCATGTAGGAATGGCTATAACCATCTATGGAGAACATGTCTGGCGACGAGTGCTGATCTTATAAATTGGACGAAACAGGGAGTAAAGCTAAATACTTCATATGATGAACATCCGGCAAACGTTGGTTATATAGATTGGGCAACAGCAACCTCTCCCTGGGTTTATTTCAACTCTGATGATAATTATTGGTATATGTATTATTTGGGATGCACTACAGTTAGTGATACAGGAGTTCCTTCGCCAATGTATGTGACTCTTACAGCGAAAGCTGCAACAGCTGGTTTAAACGGAATTGCTGGATCTTGGAATAAGATGAATGATGTTGCAGGTCAAGAAAATCATGTTACCATAAGATTACCAAAAGGCGATGGAAGCTACCCAACTGAAGGAGTTTCGCCAGGCCATGTAATTCAAAATCCAAAATGGACTGGAAGTAGCGATACTTTGAATAAAAGATATATAATGTTTGCTACTTCATTTTGGGGTATCAACATATGCAGAACAAATGACTTATCTGCAACAGATTCCAGCACGAATACTACAACGCATCAAGGTTGGCAGCCTGGTAGTACGGAATTATTCGGTAATAATGGAATAGCACAAAATCCATATAATGCAGAAAATGCATCTTACTACTATGATGCAACAACTCAATACCATATCCTTTTTACTAACCATATAATTAATGCTGATCATGCAGATGGATTTTATGTAAATTGGACTAAGGATTCCGACAATTGGGACCCTGCGAACAGAGCGCTATTGATGTCAAGAGATACCAATACCTGCACATGGTCAACTGGTGCAATCGGTATGCCTAGTGTTGTGAAGGTGGATGATTCCAAGCTGGCAGTGATATATGATGCCGTTGAAGGCAGCGGTACCGGACATTTGCATAGAAAAATCGGGCTTGCATATTTAAATTTGCCGCTTGTTCCATTGAATGATCTTACAAGGACCGATTGTGAAAGTTCACAAATAAGTTATGGCGGTACCGGGTGGACAAGCGGCATCAATGATCCTTTCTGTACGGAAAGCGTGATTAAATATACAAATGTTACAAATGATTATGCTTCCTATACATTTTATGGTGATATTATTAAATGGTTGGGTAAAAGAGACGTAAATCGCGGAATTGCAAATGTTTATATTGATGGTGTGCTTATAGAAAGCGTGGATTGTTACAGTCCGGTATTACAATGTCAACAGGAATTGTTTTCAAAAACATTCGAAATTGGAACACACACCATAAAGATAGTTAATTCCGGGACTAAAAATGCGCATTCCTCGGGCACATACATTGACTTGAATGAATTTAGAAATGCCGATATCGCCACTGATTGTCGTATTAAGTTATAGATTATAAAAATACCTTTACGTTGCCGGAATTAACAGGGAAAAAATATTTGGATTTAGGTGAAGTTAGTGAGACTGCACACATTTGGATTAATGGTAAGTTCGCTGGGGCAAGGATATTTGCTCCTTTTGTCTTTGATATTACCGATGAGATAAATGTAGGTATAAATGCTATAAAGGTACGCGTTGGAAATACAATTGCTGTAAATGCAGGACAAGGCATTGGCAAATGCGGGCTTATGGGCAGTATTGTCATAAAAAATGAGAACTATAGGAGCAACCGCTCAATAGATAGAGAAGGCTCTATATTATGGATAAGAAATAAGAAGTGAGCTTTGAAACAGGTACTAGTACATCATGTGAAACCTTGACAAAAGTGGGTCCTATGACATATGGCATAGTTGATCAGATACTTTTAAAGCTTTTAGGTGTAAAGAAAAAGCACATACGAGATTTTACTTTCTGTTCCTTTCTCAATATTACGGTAGTCTTTATAGCCTGAAGCTTTTGTTAGCATAGACAAATAAAGGACTACTTAAGAACAGTGAAAAAATAAATTAAGTGAGGATGAGTTTTATGTCATTTCCAAAGAACTTTTTATGGGGTACCGCTACAAGTGCAGCACAAATTGAGGGTGGTGCTTTTGAAGATGGTCGTACTGCAAGTATATGGGATACTTTTTCGAAAAAGGAGGGTAAGATATTTAATCAGGAAACTCCCACTATTGCTTGTGATAGTTATCATCGCTATATGCGTGATATTAGCAATTTGGTGAAACTGGGGGTAAACAGTTATCGCTTTTCTATCTGTTGGTCAAGGGTTATGCCAGATGGAACAGGTAGAATAAACCCAAAAGGACTTGATTATTACAAAAAAGTCCTTGAATAACTTCATAAAAATAATATTGTTCCTAATGTCACGCTATACCATTGGGATTTGCCACAAGTATTAGAGGATAAAGGCGGCTGGGCCAACCGCGATGTAATAGAGTGGTATGGCGAATATGTATATAACATGTTTAAAGAGCTGGGGGATAGTGTTCAGATGTGGGCTACAATAAATGAGCCTATTGCAACCTATGTTGGATATGGTTTAGGTGCTTTTGCCCCCGGTCATTTGAATGAAGCATGGGGAAATCAAGCACGTCATAATATATTGGTGGCACATGGCAAGGGTGTAGAAGCTTTTAGAAGTTTT
>DATCID010000206.1:0-3507 GCA_036507975.1 Ruminiclostridium sp. | reverse complement strand
TTCCGGCGTGTATTGTCATAAAATCCACTCCATCCTGTGCGTGAACTTCCACAATCTCTAAAAATTCCTCTGCAGTAATATCAGTCAAATTCTTACCATAAAAGCCAATTGCATCATAAATCGGCACTGTGCCAAGCATGGTAGGAGAGGTTTCAACAACCAGCTTTCTAAAATCCCTCGTCTTACCAAAGCAACTTAAATCCATAATTGCATCTGCTTTCATAATAACTGCAGTTTTTACCTTTTCAATCTCATTATCGAAATTACAACAGTCCTTTGAGATACCGAGATTTACATTTATTTTAGTTGTTAGTCCCTTACCAATAGCTGTTGGTTTTAAGTTTTTGTGATTTTTGTTTGCAGGAATAACAGCGGTACCTGCTGCCACCTGCTCCATAAGTTCATGTGGACTTATAGCCTCTGAGGCAGCTGCCTGTTCTATTTCCGATGTGATAATACCCTTTCGGGCTGCATCCATTTGTGTTGTGTAACTCATTTTAATACTCCTCTTCATACTAATTTGCGTTAAAATTAATAGAACCTGTTACTATTTTCTTTTAGCGCAATTTGTTTTTATAATGGCAAAAATAAAAGACCCGCACCAATATGGGCGGGTCAAATAATTCGTTAAAATTAATGCCTTCCCTACGATGGTGCTAACCATATCAGGTTCAGTGGGTTAAAAACATAGTTTTCTCTCAGCCTTTCGGCACCCCAAGCATGATTACAATATTTTATTTTCTTTAATATATCATAAAATAAATAGAAAGTAAAGATTTCGATTCGAATTATATTAATATTTTATTGACAGATAATTTTTAGTTCTATTTGAATTTTACAATCAAAAAACACCAGTTAAGCTGCAATCTATAGCTACCAAAGTTGGCGGTTATCTTTATATCTCAACCTCAATTCCCACACCCGACTTGAAGTCAACTTGAAGCTTGCCTTCAAACACCGTTATTTTTTCAACTAACTGCCTTGTGAGTTTATCATCGTATTCAGTGATTATACCGCTTTGCATATCCAGAAACTCAGTCATCTCACCTATTCGTTGGCGTTTGGTTTGCCGCTTAGCGTTATGCTCCTGCGTGTCTTGCTTTATAGACCTAAGTCTGTGAATTTCTGCGGCCAGATTATCATAGTCGGATTTTGAACTTGCCAGCTGCATGATCTCGTCTTGAAGTGTACCAAGTTTTGTATCAATGTCGTCTGTGTCCATATCAAATTCTGCTCCAGCCCTTTACAAATATCAAAGAGGCTTGCCCCTTCTAAATACTCTCGGTAAATGCGTTTTACAACTTCCGCTCCTTCTGGGTCAATTACAAGCTGTTTCTTTTCATCCTTGGTATATCCTAAAAAGCGATTATGGTTTATCTGCATTTCACCTTTTTGGAAGCGATATTGAAAACCCATCTTAACATTTTGACTGGTGGAACGGCTTTCCTCTTGTGCGATTGAAGCCATAATCGTGAGCATCAGCTCGCCTTTACTGTCAGTTGATATTATATTTTCTTTTTCAAAGAATACCGGTATATTCTTATCCCGGAGCTGCCTTGTAAAATTCAAGCAGTCGAGCGTATTTCGTGCAAATCGGCTCACTGATTTTGTAATGATATAGTCAATTTTACCAGCCATGCAATCGTCGATGAGCCGATGGAAGTCTAAACGCTTCTTGGTGTTGGTTGCAGATATTGCTTCATCTGTGTATATACCTGCAAACTCCCACTCATCATTTTTCTGTATGAAATCGGTATAATGACTAACCTGTGCAGCGTAGCTTGTTAATTGTTCCTTGTCATCAGTGGAAACTCTGCAGTATGCCGTAACTCTCAGCTTGGTTACCGCTGTTCTGGTAGAATTATTACTTCCAGTTCTATGTGTAGCTGGTATTACGGATACATTTCTAACTGCCATTTATATTCAGCTCCTCTCTGATCATATTGTGGTTTATAAATTCAAAGGTGGCAGTATTATCCGTTGCCACCTTAATTCTTTCGATTATTCTTCTCATAAAGTCACCGTCAAAGCCTGTAGGTTTATCCATCAGGGCGGTGAGCAGTTTATCTGTCATATAGGGGTATGAAGAACATAGCTGCTGGCAACCGCAAACCGGAACCCATACAATTTTTATTTAAGATTATTAATCTAAAAATACTTTTTTAAGGATTCTATCCCAAGTTCCAAATCACTTTTCTCCATAACATTTTCAATAGTTCCCATTTTTAATTCTTCTGCCAGGTCTAAAATATCCGTTAAAGTTTTATATGAATATTTCACCTGATCCTGTAGCCGACATATTTCAGCTTGCTGATTTGGCATCAAGTACTCTTCCTTTTCCCATTTTAAAAGCTGCTTTTCAAATACCTGAGTAAAATCAAGCTGTTCTGTATAAACTTTTATTGTACGTCGTACAATTGAATCATTCAAAACATAAGGCTTGAGCTGAACTGATTATACGTTCTATATTTTCATCTGATGTGGGTTCAATCTTTAATTGGTATAGTTTTTTATAAAATTCTTCTTTCAAATAAATAATATCATCATTAATCTGTAAAATGGTACCTATTAACCACTTTTTCATACCCTCAGAATCCGTAATAGTATATTCTCTAAACCCAAATAATTCTCTTATTTGTTTTCTATGATATGTTATTGAGCGACTATCCCAACTATATTTTTCAAATAAAGAACTGTCTACACCTATTTGTTTCCCAATCAAGTTAATGATGTCGTCAGGTATATCACTTTTGTATTGTGGAAAACGGTGTTTAATTTGAAAAAATTTATAAAGTATAGCAAAACCTAATTTTGTTTCATTTCTTTTATCACCCATTAGGTTTATCGCATCTAAATTAAATTTTAAAGAGTTTAAATCAAAAACTTACATAATATAAACCACTCGCCTTAATAAGTTCCGAGAATCGCAAGAATAGGAACTTATTTCAAGATTAGCTTACCATATCCCCCTAAAATACTCAATAAAATGCTTTACATATGTCTAAGTTCATTTCCAAAATAAAATTAGGAACTTTTAGTATTTGAAACATTTACATTATATGGGTTCTGGTTTGCGGTTGCCAACAGCTATGTTCTTCATACCCCCTATATAGACATAGAAGTACAGCAATTTGCAACACTTTTTAAATTATTTTGGCCAAAGGAATTGATTATGTTTTTTGGTGTACGGCAAATTACCAATTATTTGCCACTAACTGTATAACTCATGAAGGGAATATTTATTTCCATATTATATTTTTCCTTAGCAATATTACACAAAAACTTAGCAATCCTATATAAAGATAAAAACAGTCCTATCTTATATAATCATTATATACATATAAATAGTAAACATTTTAAATAGGCTAAAATAAGAATAATGATTAGCATAAATTAAAGGGGGATTTTGAATGAATAAGAAGATATCGGTTCTCATTGCAGCAATACTTACATTATCTACCATGCTCAGTGGATGCGGAAGCAGTAAAACAAAAGTGACTACTTCAG
>DATCID010000205.1:0-28378 GCA_036507975.1 Ruminiclostridium sp. | reverse complement strand
TGCAGAAGGAATTATAAAACCCCCTAGCATTACAGTGGCTTAAACAAGCAAAAAACAATATTCAGTTTTTTTAAAACCTATCAAGGCTTAGTTAAACTCGTCCTTCTAGCTAAAGTCAAGTGCAATTTTCACGCTAAATCCTCCCTTTCAATTTTTATTATTTAAAACAGTTCCTGCTTGCTTAGAGGACCTCACAACTGCGTCTACTAGATAAAGGCTGTTGCAGCCTTCTTCTATTGGGCAAATACTTGGCTTTCCTTCTTTAACCGCTTCAATAAAAGCCTTAGTTTCTTCAAAATACGTATCCATCTGGGATTTCACTTCTATTATTACTGGAGGATTTTGATTGGTCATTACGAATTTTGCATTGTTCGCATCCTTAAAATAAGCTGTGACCTTTTCACAGATTACAGTAAAGGTATTGTTCCATTCCATTGGAATAGCACAGTTTGATGCTGAAATATTTGCAAGTGCTCCAGACAAAAAACGTACAGAAGCTACACTTGTATCTTCAACAGTATAATCTGAAACATCTTTATGACATGTATTACTTAGGAAACCGAAAACAGATTCAGGTTTTCCAAAAAAATGCATTGACAAATCATAGACATGTATAACCTGTTCAATAATTTGTCCTCCGGATTTATTTACGTCTCTCCACCATTGTGAATGTAAATGATTACAATCATATCGGCCATCAAATAATGTAGGTTTGCCTGCTTCGCCCTGTGTAATCATTCTTTTTAATTCTTTTACCGCCGAACCAAAACGCATATGATATCCAACTTGGGAGATAACACCTGCACTTTCAATTGCCTCCAACATGCTTTTAGCTCTCTTTGGCTCAAGTGCTATCGGTTTTTCTAAAAATATATGTATTCCTTTTGCTGCTGCTGCTTCAACCTGCCCTGAATGAGCAAAGGGAGGAAGGCAAACATACAATACATCAATTGAAATTTCCCTCAACATTTGATAAAAATCTCCAAATGCTTTTGCTTCTAAATCTTGCACTGCCGCAATATTAATTTTTGCATCCTCTTCACTCCTTGCGCACATTGAAACAACCTGTACTCCTGGAAGCTTCATCAAATTTTTGGCATGAACCTTTGCCATTCCACCGGCTCCTAAAATTCCTACTTTTATGTCTTTCATCATAAAACTATCTCCTTCCAAATTATTTATCTCTTAAAGCCCCCATTTTTTCAAACATAGCAGCTTCACTTCCCCATTTCTGGCAAACAGATTCATACCCATACTGCTTTCTGATGGGTATACTCTGTTTGAAATTGCTGATCTTCCTTTATTACCAAAAACCTCAATTGAAGAACTGTCCATGAAAACATGTATTTCAATCACACCATCATTGGTATCCAGTTTGCATTTACTTATACCTTTTTCAGTATTACCAGATTGATATACGGATGCTGACTTGTCTCTATCAACAAATAATTCCTTTGTCAATGTATTGTAGCCAACAACTGTTTCTTCACTATAATCCTTTGAACACCTGACCTTTATTCCGAATTCGTCTGCTGTACAGGCATCAAGGTCAAATCTGATGATTAATTCAATAGCTGTTCCCAGCTGCCAATCTAAATTGTAATCGTCAGTCTCGCAAATGAGAATGTTTCTAGTCTCTTGCATTTCTCCCCTCAGGCTTTCCAGCTCTGGGACAGGCTGCATGTACAGTTTTCCGTCCGACATCAAATTGATTACCCTAGGAAGTGTAAGTGATCCTGACCAGCCGTGAAGCTTTGTCGGAGATTTCGCCCCCCAGGAATCCATCCATGCTAGCAATATCCTTCTCCCCTTATCATCCAAGAAGGTTTGTGCTGCGTAGAAGTCAAAACCGTAATCAATTTCTCCGCAATACTTTTTAGTGAATTTGCCCGAAGTATAGTCCATTTCTCCAACCATATAGATGTTTTTTCCATTTTTCATATTCATTGGCGAAGTGATTAATACATGCATACCCTCAAGTTCAAAGAGGTCAGGGCATTCCCACATATCCCCCATCCCTTCGTCACCCTGCGCGGCAACTCCGATGTACTCCCAATTTCTTAGGTCTATGGACTTGTGTAGTAAAACTTGACCAAATCCATCCTTCTTACTACCAGTAACCATGTACCAATACCCGTCTTTTTTCCACACCTTTGGATCTCTGAAATCTCTAATCCCTTCCTGTGGAGCTTTGGGAATAATGGGATTGGATGCATATTTGGTAAAATGAACACCATCAATACTAGTAGCTATACATTGGTTCTGAGATAATTGCTCGCTAATTCTGTTTCCAGTGTAAATAAGCGTGAGTATCCCATCATCATCAACAGCACTGCCCGAAAAGCATCCGCCATCGTCATAATCGTCACCGGGTGCAATAGCCACCAGCAAATTTTGCCAGTGAACCAAATCACTACTTTTAACATGCCCCCAGTGCATTGGTCCCCACGACGCACTATATGGATGATACTGATAAAACACATGATACTCACCCTTATACTGGATAAGACCATTTGGATCATTAATCCATCCTACAGGTGCTGCAATGTGGTATTTCTGTCTATGAATATCTTTCAAAATGTTTTGCTGGTGTTCATTCATACATGTCTTTGTCCTTTCTACAAGGTTTATATGGTGTTAATATCTTAATTCCTGCATAAATCACCCGTTCATTATAATCGAATACTGCTAAATTACAGGGTTAGCAGTTTAAACTTTGTCATTCCAACCACACAAACTTTAGCACATGGAAATAATGAAGCTTACCTTAACTATTTTTTTGCAACACCAACTACTAAAAGTCTCGAAATGCTACTGCCGGAATTGATGATTCCATGGGTATGACCTATATTTACCAATGATACATCTCCTGTTTCCATGGAGTACTGCTTTCCATCCATTATCATTGTACATTTACCCTCTACAACATAATAGATTTCTTCACAGTCCGCATGAAGATGCTCTGCAAAGATTGTGCCAGGCTCTAGGAAATCTTCATGCATAAACAGAATTCCAACATCACCGTCTTCACTTTTTAACACATTGTACATTTCGAATTTACCGCTTCCTCCATGACAATTTTCAGCCGTTTCATGCTCCATTTCAGTTTTTTTTCTAAACATAATTATTTACCTCCTGGATTATTTTATATTTATTGACTTTTACTACTTTAAGGTTACTTATTCTTTTTTATTCAAGATTTTGTAGCGGATTCCACTGTAGTTTCCGCTTCTTTCCTCTATGATACCTTTATCCTCACTGTACGTTATACTAACCCTGTTATAGCTCCCTTTATCAAAATCAAAGGTCTCTCCATCATCTTCATATAATATAATTTCTCTACAGATCTCACCAAAGGCATATATGGTTATTTCAAAGCAGGTATCCTTTTCAACATATTCAACTGACTTTGCTAGAGGAAGTAACGAACCCTCCTTTATATAGACAGGAATTATTTCTAATTCAGCTTTAATTTCGTAATATCTTCCACCCTCATACCATTCATGAGTCCAGAAGCAGTACCATCCACCCTCAGGCAAATATACTTTTCTACCTGTTTGCCCTGTAAATATGGGAGCTATCAGCATGGAGTCTCCCATCATATATTCGTCATCTATATCAAACACATTCTCATCCTCGGGCCAATCCATGACCAATGCTCTAAAAGGCGGTATTCCCTCCAAATGGTATTTCACAAAACTCGAATACAGATACGGAATCAGACTGGTTCTCAGCTCAAAAAGCTTTTTGCATATCTCCTGCACCTCTTCTTTGTTATCCAGAAATTCACCACGGGTATTCTTGTCAAAATCATATTGTAGCCATGGTGGATTTGGAATCATCCATGCATTGATAAGTGCCTGAGGAGAAAATACCACAGTTTGGATGCGACGCACGAGTTCTTCCACTGAATCGCACTGTCTGACTTCAGGAGACCATAAAAGGCCTGTGAAGCCCATATTTACAACTCCACGCACAAAATCTCGGTGATCATACAAATCACTGTACAATACAAACGGATATGGGGCTGCCAATGCATGGGAGGATCTTACCTGACAATAGGTTCTTTTATTTTCTTGCTGGAAGGCTTCCATCAGGGTTTTTTGATATAATATTCCTAGAAGACTATGCATTTGTTCTCCATCCATGCCAGACGGAAATTGCGTAAAATCAGGGAAGGACCATTGTGAACCGCAATAGTCGGAACTATCACATTCGTCCAATTTAAATCCAGATATGCCCTTTTGTATAAATTCTTTCTTATGATGTTTAGAAAAAATATTCCTAGCCTCTTGCTTGGATAAATCAGGAACAAGTCCTCCCCATACTTCATAATCTGCTGAGTTCTCCTTCATCTCCTCATAAATCGCTGCTGTAGGATGAACAAATACATGCTCCCACAAATTGATTTTATAGTTCATATTGTTTAAGCTCTCTGTAAGTAGCTGCGGATTGTTAATGCGCTCAGGATTCCACTTATAGGAGCAAGAGTATGAATGGCTCTGCCATCCCGGCTCCAACCCAAATACATCGCATGGTATCTGGGCGTCTCTCAAATCTTTTGCCAGCTTAACCATCTCTTCAGCGTTTGCACTTCCGCAGGTGCGGTACCACACCCCAAGACCCCAATACGGTGGAAGACATCCGCCTCCAGAAAAAAGATTATAGCGTTGTACCACATCTTTCATAGTGGGTCCACCAAAAATGAAGATATCCACTCCTTTAACAGATGGGATCTCAATGATCATGTTTCTTTCATCTGAAGGTTTATCCATTGCATATAAATCTGAGGTGTTGTTGGCTATCTGGCCGCCTCTATCCTTCATGGCGCCCTTTCCTGTTTTACTATGGGTACCACAATGAAAGCTTACATAACGGGCAGTATCCACCAACACCCCATAACCTGCTGTAGAGACATAAAACGGTACCGGAGCATGAGAATCACCAGTATCAGCTACCGGATCACTATTTGTACGCATAATTTTTTTCTTTCCTGTCTGGTTATGTGATTTCAACTGAAGCCCAAGACCATAAATTCTATCTTTAGCGGATAAGGGAAGCTCAACTAAACACCCCCTTGTTGTAAGCTCAAAATGTAGCTCCTCAGAATTAAATGGCTCGGCATTAATTTCTGGAAGCCTTGTAAGCTCTTCCATTTTCATTTTGTTCTCTAATATACTTAAAGGGGTAATTCCTTCAGGCATCCCCATACGAAATCTCCATATTCCAGGAGCAACTAATTCTATCATTAATATCATCCTTTCAAATATTCCAAAATGTCATATACAAATATTTTCAGTAATCCGACTGACTAATAAAGCTCTTCCTTATAATCAAAACGCGCATGTGCGTTCTTTAATTGATTTATTGTATAAATTTTCGGTTCAAATACTATAGCTTCCTGCTCAAAATGAACCTGTACCTTTTTAGTTTCCTTCGGCATCATATCAAAGAAATTATCTGACACGGTGTATTCATCCTCTGTCACAATGGACACCATATGAGTAAATGCCTCCGCACTTATGGTTACCTCATAGTTATGTGCATCAAGTTTTTTTGTCATTACCTCCAGTGTTGTCTTTGGATAAGCAACATTTCGCAGCTTTGTCAAGAATAATCGGTTCGTATCCACGAGTACACTCTTCTCATATAGTTCCACATACAGCATGGTACTTGCCAAATTGACCTCTGTAGGAATACTTACCCCTGTTTCAATTACTGCCTTACTGTTGGCCTTAACTTCAACCTTGTAGTTGTCTTCCCATAAAATTGTGCCGTCAAAACTCATAAGTTTTAGCGAGGTTTTAAAACTTTTATCATTGACTGTTTCGTTAATAACTGTTATGTTATGATCCTTTTTGGTAATTACTACTCTAATTGGAGCAAAGGAACGTTTCATGTAGTAATAGCTTGCCTTTAAGCTCAAATAATAGTCCACAGGTGAATACCCTAAATGCCCCCAGCAATCATTATATTCCCAGAAAATCAGACCACTACAATCAAACATTCTTGCCCTGAATTCATCAAAAACATGCTTGGTCATTTCACCGTGAACCATCTGTCCTGCTAACGTAAACTCTTGCATATCCGTTATAGGGTTTACATAATATTCAAGTTGCAACATGCGTTCAACATACCCTATCCCAAAATGATTTACATGAAAGTTATACATCTCATCATCTTTGTGCAGCATGTTTTCTCCTAAATATTTTCTTACACTAGAAAGATTTGAGGGCGTGAAATAACCAAACTCACTTAAAAATGTAAAGTTATGTTTAGTATAGTCCCAAACATTCACACTCAAGCAATCATTATTTCTCCAGCACAGAGTGTAATCCCAGCAATGCTGATCTCCAGCGTTGTCAGTGAACTTCCTGCCGGGACCACTATAGGGGCTACTTGGCCAGTAAAAAGTTTTTGTGTCCAGCTCGCTTAAAATACTCGGTATCAGTTCCTCATATATTTTCAACCCACTATGCACTCTTCCATTGGAAGTGTCATAGCCAAACATCACTTGGTTTTCATTATTAGCACACCATAGGGCAAGACACGCATGATTACGGAATTTTTTAACAACTTGCTTTATTTCCACTGTTATATTCTCATAGAATTCAGCATCGAAGTCTGGGTAGTATCCGCAAGCAAACATAAAGTCCTGCCAAACAAGTAATCCCATTTGATCGCACAAATCATAAAAATTATGATCAGGATACACGCCTCCGCCCCAAACTCTAATCATATTAAAGTTTGCTTCTTTAGCCAAGGTTAAAAGCTTTGCTTCCTTTTCGTGTGTTATTCTGGCATATAATGCATCCGGTGGAACCCAGTTTCCACCCTTGGCGAATATCTTATGACCATTCACCTTAAAGGTAAAGCTTTCTCTATCTTCTCCCATACTCTCTTGTACAATTTCTATTTTTCTTATGCCATGATTTTGAGTTTTTTCGTCTATAACACTGCCCTTTTCATCACAGATTTTTACTGTGACTGCATATAAATTCGGATCTCCCAAATTGTTTGGCCACCACAACTTTGGATTTGGTATTTCAATAGAAATTTTACAGTCTTCTACCGAAGTTTCAACTGCTTCACCAGTATACAATTCTTTTCCAAAGCAGGCTTCTGCCTTTACACAATATTTTTCGCCCGATTTACTTATATTTTCAATATCTACTACAATATCTAGCGTTGCTTTATTTTCGTCAAAATCGCTGGTAATATATACATCCTTGATATGTGCTGATTTGTAAGACGTTAGATATACATCTCTCCATATTCCACAGGTAACTACTCTTGGTGCCACGTCCCAGTAAAAACATTGTTGTGCTTTTCTAAGCCAGGTTCTGTGTTTTTCAAAATTATTCCACATGCCATTTAGTCTTTCGAGCGGTTTATCTTTTACAGAATCAAGTCCCACATCAAGTCCCACTAAAATTTCATTTACACCTACTCTAATGTAGGGAGATACATCAAAGGCATGTTCTATAAACATATTATTGGTAGTTGCAAGCTTAACTCCATTTATATGAATTTCCCCTGTTAAATCAAGTCCTTTAAATAAAAGTTCTACTTCGTCCTGTAAAAAATCTTTTTCAATAATAAAAGTTTTTTTATACCACCACTTCTTTTCTTCAATCCATGCATTTTTATGATTATTGTCACTTACTAGAGGTTCTGCAATTAAATTCTCGTTCATCAAGTCCATTTGAACGTCTGAGGGAACAGTAGAATCAATCCAACGTCCCCACTGTTTATCAGGGTTTTTAAGGTCATTATAGGTAAGCTTCCATTGTCCGGAAAGTTTCAATGTTTTTGTCATAAATTTTTCCCTCTTTTCTTTATTAAATAATATTTGCATTCTATTGATAAGTACTTAAATCCTTCTCAGCTCTTTTATCCCTCTAAGTTTTAAATATTCTACGTCCTCAGCTCTGCTTTCTAGAACAATGGAGGGTCTAACTCCCTCAGCAACTAAATCAAAATAAGGCTTTGCAAAATTCCATCCTGGGAATGCTTTTGAGATCTGCACCCTGTCCTTATCTCCAATCAAGTCTTCAGGCAAAACAAGTCCAATAGTTCTTTCAATAACTTCTGGAGGATTTTGCTTGAATTCACGGATCAGTTCAGAAATTCTTTTCCCAACAGGTTTAACCTTATTGTTAATATCTAAAAGCCCCATCTCGTATTCCAAAGGATTAAATTCAGTATATTTTCTGTCAATATCATGAGAACACCACCATGTAAAACCCCAGGTATTCTTGCAGGTAGCAGCATTTTTTATCATTTGTTCTGCAAACCATGACATTTCTTCCTCAGGCATCCATAATTTGCTTGCACCAAACTCCTGCATCCATACAGGACGCTCTAATTGATTACTGTATGCATTCGCTAGTTCGATTGAGTATTCACCTAAATGCGTACAGGGAACATCACTATATTTGCACAAATCCATTGCTCCTGTAAATAAAATCCACGTATGCAAAGAAGTAACCGGTCCTAAGTTGGCAAGTGCTTTCCGAGTAAACGATGAATCAGAGAACCACGGAATATGATCAACTCCATTAACATGCATTTTACCGGGTGCAACAGCTTCACAATGTTCCATGATTTCGTTAAACCAGAGGTCTCCCTCTTCAACACTAATTTTATTCCCATTATGAGTAAAATTGAGCATTCCGATTTCATTGCCCAAATCAAAGCCCATAAAATTAGGATGCTTACCAATTCTCTCGGCAATACCTAAAAACAGGAATTTCTCCGCATCTATCATTTTCCTGTTCGTAAATATGTTTTCTTCCCATCTCCAAGAAGGATAATGCGCATAACCACAAATCCAACCAGTCAGTGTTGTAACCTCAACATCCAGACCAAATTGACCTGCAAGATCAAGAAGTTCCTCAAGTCTATCCATCGCTGAGCTACTTAAATAAGTATTATTAGGCTGAAATACAGGCCACAACAGATGTGCACGTATATGGTCCATCCCCATTTGCGCGATTGCCTGTAAATCCTCTAGAATAGAAGCTCTGTCCCAATCAACCCAACTAAATAACCATTTCTTTGAGGGTGTATAGTTTACACCAAACCTTAATTTATCATTTTTCATAAGACATCCCTTTCTTCTGTTACATCATTCTTTCCAATCTCTGCTTGCATTCTAACATTGCTCTTCCAGAATGGTAAATTGCCTTCCATGGATTTCCAATGTCCCCTGTCAAGACTTTTCCCTGCTTATTTACCAACTGTCTCCATTCGCCAATATCAGCATTGATCAAATACTTTTTATCAAAGTCCCAAGTTTTTTCAAAGGCCTCATAGTATTTTCCCTCTTCAAATTGCTCAAAAGCATCAAGAAAACCTACCAGTACTTCACAGTTCTGCCACCACTCTTTATCCTTTACTAGAACTTCACCTTCGTGCAGGCCATCTCGATAAACACCACCAAGCTCGTGATCAAGCCCATAAAGGATTGCATGATTCACAAGTTTTCTTATAACTTCTTCAGAATAGTCTTCATGCTTTCCTAACACTTCCATTGAACGATTGAGAAGCCAAGCTAATTCAACATTATGACCATATGAAGTAGTATCTGTAGGCGTAGCTATGGTTTCTCCAGTTGCACGTTCTGCATTCCAAGTTCTGCGAATATTAATTGCTGGAATAGGGTTAAAGGCTATGTCAAACTGGTTAAGTCCACAGCCGCTATTCTTTTGTATCATCCTGTTAAAAATGACTTGTATCACTTCAGAAAGCTTTCTTTTATGAATTTCTTTACCTGAACACTCCGCAAGAGTAGTAAATGCTTCCATCATATGCATATGAATATCCAGTGACTTCCTGTCTCCAGCTGCAAAACCTGCTTCTGAAAGCGTCCAGTCTGGCTCCAAATTTTCAAAATATCCCCCGTAATAACTATCCACACAGTATTTTTGAAGAAGGTCAAAGGTTTTTTCAGCATATTCCAGACCTCTTGGATCACCTGTAGCCAGCGTATATTCTGATAATGCGTAAATAGCAAAACTTTGTCCATAGACTACTTTCCCATCATCAAGGAGAGTGCCGTCCTGCTTCACTTTCCAGTACCATCCACCGTTTTTATTATCCCAGAAATACTTGATGAAGAAATCAACACCCTGTCTGGCTGCTTCCATAAGTTCAAGGTTCTGTGGGTATTGCCTGTAAAAAGCAGACATCCCCCAAATCATTCGTGTTTGCGTAACAATATATTTATCTGTATCTCCAGACGGCTTTCCATTTTCATCAAAGCAGGTGAGATACCCGCCATATTCTAAATCAATTCCATTTTTCAACCAAAATGGGATGATACCACCTTCCAGATGCTCAGTTATTTCCTTACAGGACTTTTGCATTCTCTTCTTTACATTGCAATTCATGTCACATCGCTCCTATTCTAAGTTGAATATTCGTCGGTAAATTATTTATCACTCCAAACGCTTAAGTATTTGAATGGTTCTAGTTGCGAGTTCGGATATTTTGACCACTCCAAACCCATCAACGCCTGACTTAACACAGTCATTAAGAGGATTTATCCATTTACCTGGAAGACCTTTCGCCCCTCTTGACATTCCTACAATCGATCCCACAGTAGCACCATTACAATCAGTATCAAAGGCACACATAACTGCTATTGTAATAGACTTTTCCAGATCTAGTTCACCATACACAAGACTCGTGACTACTACCATGGCATTTGAGATTGTGTGGACATAACCATGCCTTGATTTTTCATCATATAAGCTATGTATCCTATCTCTTGCCTCCATCCAGCTCAGTCCTTGATTCTTCCAACTCATTACTTCCTTTACCTTTTCCCATAATCTCGATTTGGAAGGTATCTGTGAAAGTCCAATTTCTACTATTTTTTCAGGATCATCTGTTGTATAGGCACCTGCAAGCATTGCAGCCACAAACATAGCGCCATATATACCGTTTTTGGTATGTGAAATAGAAGCATCCCTCCAGGCAAATTCTGCAGCCTGCTCAGGGTTTCCTGGTGAAATATATCCATAAAAATCTGATCTTATCTGGGCTCCTATCCACTCCCTGTATGGATTCCTGAAAGACGCAGAGTAAGGAGGGTATATGCCCATTACCAGATTTCTATAAGCAATCCTTTCAGCCGTAAATGTATGGAAAATAGGTAAATTATTAAGCCATGCTTCACCAACATCGTCGGGTGTAAAGTTTTTACCATACTTTTCAAGGATTTTTAAACTTAAAACCGAATAATTGATGTCATCATCCTCAGGCATAAAATCTACTGTATTAATCCACGTGCATAAATAGTCATATTCTGGAAATTCATTCTTAATATCGTATTTTTTAATGATTTCGCTGCTTACGTCTGAGGACAAATAGTAGTTTATGGGATAATTTTGTGTGTCATTTAAGAAGCCTGTGATTTTATCCAGAATCCATCCTTCAACAGGCTTACCAAGAAGGCAACCGCTGCATCTGCCCAGCCATGCGCCATATATCCTATCATATATAAGATTATCAGCATAATTGCCAATTGTTAATTCTGTATTTGCTATGATACGCTCCTGTTTTATTTCTTCAAATGTCGAAGGCTCTATGTATTTATATTTTTCATCGATATCTAGTTTTTCAATATCATCATAAATTAATATTGCCATTGCTTCTTTTAATGGATTGGAATCTTCCATTTTGTTCAAAGTATCGACTTTTTCTTTGAGACTTTCTACAACTTTCCCTTCATCTGCAGATTGAAGAAGTTCTACCTCAAGTTCATGAAAGTACCTTATCCAAGCTTGTTTCCTTAACATATGACATCATTCCTCTCTATATTCTATTGCTCGTTTACCTTTGAACTAAAACTATCCCATAACAATTACAACTTCATGCTCCCCATTTGTAGGTTTAATAATTGTGCCTTCAATATCCTGTCCGTCCATCGTCACTTTTTTAATTCCGGTGCTTACTCCATTTGGATTAAGTATAGTGAAATGGTAAGTAGCTCCTCTGAATATACGTGAAACCTCCAGTTGCTTCCAATGGGTCGGTATACAAGGTGATATTTTAAGCCCTTCAAAATCTGCTCTAATTCCAGCCATATAGTCTAGCACCACCCTAAACATCCACGCAGCCGTCCCAGTCATCCAGTGATAACCGCCCCTTCCATAGTCAGGCGAGTCAGGTCCTGCAGTAAATTGAGAATAAATATAGGGTTCTGTTTTAAATATATCTGGATCTTTTTTACAAGAAAGCACCTTTTGATAAACCCTGTACAGATCGTCGCCCCTCCCTAACATTGCCTTGCCTACTAGATTGAAGGCTGTCGCATGAGAAAAAGCTGCTCCATTCTCCTTCATCCCTGGGGCAAAGGCACTGGAAACTCCAATTTTTTCATCCAAACCGTCATAGGCGGGTGTTACAAGAGCTAGCCCAAAATCAGTTTCAAGGTTCTGATCAACTGCATCCATAGCTTTCTCAAGACGTTCTTTGCTGCCTATTCCACTTATTACAGCCCAGGTCTGTGTATTCAAATATACCCTGCCAACCCTATCGGTTTTTGTTCCCAATTCCTGATGGTCATCATTAAACCCAATAATATACCATTCTCCATCCCAACAATGAGTTTCATGTGCTTGCCTCAGTGTCTCTGCAATGTCGCTAAAATATATCATTTTTTCTAAATCTTGCTTGTACTGTAGTAGTGGCTTTATTTCATTTATACAAAAATATATAAATTGTGCAAGCCAGGTACTTTCACCCTTACCCTTTTCTCCTACTCTGTTCAGAGAATCATTCCAATCCCCTCCACCGAATAATGGTAGTCCATGAATTCCAGGTTCCTGCGCAATTCTTTGTATGCCCTGCAAAATATGCTCGTATAAGCTTCCGCTTCCACCATCAAGATAAGGTACCATTTCATCGAGTATGGACCATTCTCCTGTTTCTTTTATATAATCGCATACAGCTAAAGCCATCCATAAAGGAACATCTACCTTTATTCCCTTATTTGCCTTATATTCAATTCTGCTGGTAACATCGCAAGGTGAGCCGTCGCTAAAAATAAAGCCAGCCACTCTTAAAATCTGCTGCTTTGCCTTTTGGGGGTCTATGGGTATCATTCCAAAAGCATCCTGAAAGCTATCTCTCATTCCCATACTTTGTTCAAGATGATAGTATGAAGGTGCTCTACCAAAGCTAAAATTAACAAACAATTGATATTTGTTCCAATAATTAAAATTTCGGTTAAGCTCCTGATCAGGAGTTTTGATAGATATGCCTTTTGTATAATTATTCCAAAATTCAATAGTATCTTCATAAAGTTCACTTATTTTAGTTGAGTCTTCTACCTTTCTCATACAGTCGTGAAGGTTATGAGTTTTAGAAATACCTGTAGCAACATCAACCTCAAAGAGGCCTCCAGCTTCCAGCTTTACATCCCATTGAAAAGAAGCTACCGCAAATCTGCCCATATTGTCAAGGTTACTAAGCTTACCCTCCGTAACCGCAATCGGATCGTTAACGTCTCTATGAATGCCTATGAATCTCTCTTGGGAGGTCTCCCATCCAACTGGCTTCTTAGTAGGTTTGACAAAAACTTTATATGGCCATTCATTTGGTGATTTAAAACTGTCTCCCGGCTCCCTACTTGTAGACCAAAGCTTATATCCAGCAATTATGGCTTCATCTTGATATTCAACCTGTTGGAACATGCTTGCGATAGATCGTTCATGCTCATTAAAATAAAAATTACCCAGTTGAAGCTCTTCATAAAAGAATACAGATAGATTTCTATTTTGCGTTCCTGTATTTGACAGCTTAAGCCTTGCTATTTCTCCATCAAAACCAGGAGGAACAAAGAATAACAAACTCCCAAATATTCCATCAGTCATCGATTCGATTCTTGTATAGCCAAAGCCATGTATTGCTTTAAAACTGTCGTGCTCCCTTTTTACAGGCATGACATTGACTGTGAAGTATTTTCCTGTGTCGTTATCGCGCACATAAACATATCTTCCTGGTCTGTCATTAATTAGGTTCCTCTGCTCTCTTCTCAGAACCATATTGGCATGATGGCTTTTATAGAAGCTGAAGCCTCCTCCTGTAGATGAGACAACAGCAGCATAATCCCCATTAGTGAGATAGTTGGTCCATGGTAGCGGTGTATCAAACCTTGTAACTATAAATTCATTACCTTCTTCAGAAAAATATCCATATTTTTCAAGCATAGTCAATATGTCTCCTTGTACTTATTTTCTTCTTATAATATTATTTGCCTTCCTGCCAGTTTTTGAAAGTCGCAGCCAGATCCTTGGGCATCATGAAATTAAAATCCCTTTTTCCTGGTTTTTCCAATAATCTGTCCATTACGTTCTTAACTTTGAAAATTATATCTCCTCCGCCATAAGCAGCCCTTCCATCCCCTATGCATACCATAATAAATGCAGGTTGTCCTTCTGGAATATTTTCAAGCACGCAGTTTATTTCATATTCAGTTTGTGCAATATCCTTGCACTGGGTCTTTCCAGACATAGACGAAGTTACTATTCCATCTACAAGGCTCATATCTGTAGAACTACCGGCCTCCCCCTGATAACATTTTATCTGGTAATACGGTCTTACTGCTTTTGCATACGCATCATCAGCCTCAAAATCGTTAGTGGTGTATATTCCCATTGCTTTAAGGTAACTTATTTGTGTTTTGCAGTATTTATTCCACACTTTTTCATTGCTCTTGCGAAGTGTTCCATAATTCTGATCATGCCAATCAGATATCATTTCAAACCTATCTGGAGCAAGCTTCCAGGTCCATTCTACAAAAGAAGGATAGATATCTAGCAATAACGGGCTAAAAGACCAGCCTACAGGAACTTTAATATTTTCAAAATGGTGAAAGTTTTTCATTTCATCGTAATGAAAAACTGTACTAAAGGCCATTGAATCACCGTCTGTCACATAAAACGCTACATATGCTCCATTTTCCCGAATTTGTGCTGCTTTTGGTTCAGGTTGGGGTTCAAGCCTTGAGGGGTCTGAGGAGAATGACGAAGTACATGATAAGTTTTGTACATTTGCTATAATAAAGTAATACCCTTCGGATTCAATTGTTTTGAGTCCCTCACCTTCGTCAACAGGAAGACCTATGACAGGGGTAGCATAAGGATAGCATTTCTCATTAAGAATATCGCTAAGCATAGTCTTCTCATTCTCAACATTTCCGTTCAGGCAGAAAACGAAAGCTTTATTGGCAATATAGTAATCATAGAGACTGGGAAACTGATCTTCTGCCTTACCACCAAAAGCGGTATATGAGTGTTGACCTATAAAAGCTCTTGTGGTAAATGCAGTGAAATATTTTTCTTTAGACCACTTAAAAGCATCTATATTACATGAAAGCCCTGTTGTGTCCTCAATTAGTGAAAGTTTCAAGCCATCAGCTTTAATGTAATCATCCATGGCTGGTGACATCATTACCGAATCTGTCTGCCCACACACTGTAAGTGCTGCCATTACTGCTCCGTCACATACACTTTCAGAGAGTGCTGGGTATATTACCTTACCCTTTATGAAGTCACCATAATTATTCATTAAATAAGACAGCACTGGATACTTTTTCTTTGTATCCAGTTTTGCATATATATAAGGCACAGGAAAAAACCCAAGAGTTTCAATTTGATGAAGGTCAGTTTCAGGTGGATTCCAAAAATGTTCGTTAGGATAATTGATAAAATAAAGCTTTATATTTGATGTTCGGTTTACAATCCCTTGTATAGTTGTTGAGGCAATAAGTGCTTCTTTTGCCTCCCACGTTTTGTTGAATTTATCATGTGTCAAATCCAAAACCAAAATACTTTCACAGTGTGAGGTTTTGGGTAAAATCGGTTGATAGTTAATCATCAGTTACACCTCAATATATTTACAATAATCATCTAGTCCACTACTCAATACAATTGCAGCCGACCGCTAAATTACCGGTCGGCTACTCAGTTTTTGTATACTCTTTTTATAAAATTTCTTATTTCGTTTTTGTCGCTATGAATGCCTTGAGTTGCTTATCATATTCAGCTACTACTTTATCTATACCAGCTGCCTTCATTTTTGCTAATGCCTTTGGATAGTTCTTATCATAATCAGTAACACCATTTGCCAGAGGGCGGAAGGTAGTATTTGCCTCAGACATACAGTTTGCATATTCTGTAGCAACAGGTGTTGTATCAAAACGGAAACCCAAGGTTATAAAGTTTGTTGTATCTTCATACTTAATACCAGGGAATTTTAGCGTGTCTATTAATTCAAGAGTTGGATGAATGTCTTTACTAAATCTCATCAATGATACATTTTCGCTCATCCAAGTAGGGTAAGAATATGTTGGTTTATCTGGATTGATAGGTTCAATTTTTCTTTCTCCCAAATCTTTCCAATGAGTATCTTTGATACCATAATGTAAGAGGTCATAATTCTCTTGATTTGCATATACCCAATTGAAGAACATTACACCAGCTTCAGGATTAGCTGAAGTAGCAGATATAGCATTTGAGTTGGTATATGCTTCTGAACGTAGTAATGGTTTTTCTGGTGCTACTAAGAAATCTTCAAAAACTGCTTCTGGAGTATTTAACTTCTGTTGAGGCCACCAACCCAAACCTTCGCCAACATCAACTGGATACATTGAGTTTTTATAAGCATTCTGCTTAATATCATCTTTAAGGCTCAGAATATCAGGGCTGATAATACCATCTACATATAGTTTTCTGTTAAAAGCAGCATCCTTTTTAAATTCTTCTGTTTCAACCCATGATTTAACTGTTCCATCGTTTTTGATGAAAAGCAACTGATCATATACGATAAAGGGAAATGAGTCATACCATCTGTGCAGCATTTCCTGTTGATCTCCATCATCTGGGACATACATGTACTTCTTGTCTTTCTCGCTCTTTATAATCGTTTCAATAGCAGTACTAAGTTCTTCAGGACTTTTTGGTATTGCAATATTATTCTTATCAAAAAGATCCTTGCGATACGTTATAAAACCAGTACGAACCGCTGGTTCAATTCCAAAAGCAGGAATTGTATAAATTTTGCCATTAATCATGCCTGCATCAAATGCCCAGGTAGGAACTACTTTTTTAATATTTGGACCATATTTGTCAAGATATGCAGCCCCAATAGGAACAATTCCTCCACGCCCAACAATAGATGCCGCGGATATCCATGAATCCATGACCTGTAGGATTTCAAAGGGTTCTCCTGTGTTCATCATCAGATTGGTCTTCTGTTCCCATACATCCCATGGAACGTACACAGCTTTTAATTCCAGATTCACACCATCTTGTAGCATTTTTTTGTTTATTGCTTGTTCCACCAGCTCTTGATCTGGTAAAGGGTCACCTGGCATTACAAATCTTACAGGCAACTTTTCCTTTGGCTCAAGAACAACTTTTGTTTGTGTTTGTGTTTGTGTGGATTCCGTTGTCTTAGTATCTGTTGTGCTTGCGCAGCCTGCCAGCACAGAGCTTGCTATCAACATAGCCATAATTAGAGCAAATAACCTTTGCATTTTCATGAATCGTCCTCCTATATTATTATTTATATAAACACTCAGATTTACTCCTGAGTTAATTATATCAACCTTTCACGGAGCCCATAATCAAACCTTTAATAAAGTACCTTTGAAGGAAGGGGTAAAGCATAATAATAGGTCCCACGGTAACCACAACTGTAGCCATTTTCAAAGATTCCTGCGGAACAATAACACCTACCATGTTTCCTCCTTTTTGCAGATCTGTCATCATGTTCATATTTGATTGTAAAGCAAACAACATATACTGCAATGGATATAGTTTTCGGTCGGAAATCAACATGATGGCATTCCACCAATCATTCCAATAACCCATACCATAAAAGAGTCCAACAGCAGCTAATACCGGAATTGATAGGGGAAAGTAAATTTTGAACGCGATAACAGTGTCGCGTGCACCATCAATAATTGCAGATTCACGCAGTTCATCTGGCAGGCTATTCATATAGTTTCTGACAAGAAACATATTAAATGCATTAAACAAAAGATTTGGTATCAATAATGCAAATATACTGTCATTAACATGTAACGCACGGTTAATAAGATACCAAGGCACCAATCCACCATTGAACAGCATTGTAAAAAAGAAATATAAAGACCATCCATTTCTATATCTAACTTTTTTATTACTTAACGCAAATGCTGCCATAGCCGTTATCAAAACAGCAAGAAATGTACCCACAACTGTGATAAGCACAGTAAGTATATAACTCCTCACGATCATGTCACCAGAAGTAAAGATTCTTTTATATGCATCCAGAGAGTACATTTTGGGTAATAAATCATACCCATACTTTTGTATTGTTCTCTCGTCGGTGATTGATACCATTACCATAAGAACCATTGGTAATGCGCATAATAAAGATGTTATTGCTATAAATCCATAATTTAGCCAGTCAAAAATATTGGTTTTTTTCATTTTCTACCTCTTTCACTCTCTTTTATAATTCTAAAACAAAGCACCTTCACTGAAATACTTTTTAGCTATCCAATTGCTTCCATACACAAACGCAAATCCTACAATAGATTGATACAATCCTACTGCAGTGGCGTTTGATACATCTCCTACCTTTCTGAGAGCTCTGAATACATAAGTATCAATTACATCTGTCACAGGCAGTAAAACTCCATTATCTTTAATAATCGTGTACATCATGCCAAAATCACCTTTGAATATTCCTCCTATAGACAACAGTGTCATCATTGTGACTATAGGAGCTAACATAGGTATGGTTATACACTTTATTTGCATCCATCGGTTGCATCCATCAATAGTTGAAGCCTCATATACTTCGCTGTCAAATCCTGATATTGTAGCCAAATATATTATTACTCCAATTCCCGTTCCCTTCCATAATTTGATGAAAGTAAGAATAGCAGGCCATGCCAAAGGGGTCTGATACCAGTTTACTGCAGGAATACCCAAAGTTTTAAGAACTTGAAGATTTATAAAGCCCTCGTCCATAGAAAAGAAAAGATAGACAAAATAGCTTACTACTACCCATGAAATAAAATGAGGAAATAGTAGGGTACTCTGTGTTACCTTCGCAAACCATTTTGACTTTATTTCATTCATTAGAATTGCTATTAATACAGCAGCTACTGTTCCTGTTATCAAAAACAGAATATTCAGGTATACAGTATTCCACGTGACAGTCAATGCATTTGTAGAAGCAAAGAAAAACTTAAAATTCTTTAATCCCACCCATTCACTCTTAAATATGCCTGTCCTAAACGAATACTTCTGAAACGCAATAGCAATCCAAGGTAAGCTCATATATCCATAAATAAAGGTATATAATGCAGCCGGTAGTAATAGTAAATAGCTAAAAGGGTTTCTAAAAATATCTGTTATTAATGTATATTTTTTCTTTCCCTTGTTCCTGGTGTCCTTACTACCAGACAAGTTTAGTTTAGTTTGTGTCAGTGTTTTCAAATTTGATAATCCCCTTTATTTGTTTATATTTATTAGTTTTGGATTTGCACGACCTTTATTTGATTTGTACAACTCCAACGCTTCATTTTTCAACTTTATGCAAACCATCACTCTGATAATCTTATTCTACTTACCAATATCAAAATAGTAAATTATAAGTTTCTCTAAATCATCCACTTTTTTTGAATTGTTGGCTTTCAAATTTCTATGGAAACTTCAAATTCCATGAAAGCACTTCCTTCATTTCAAAAGGAATGTTATAATTTTTTAGAAGAGACGCAAACAATTTGGCGCTGAAATTCAAAAGGAGAATTTAAATGAAGTTATTGAATAATTTTCATGCATATACGACCTATCGAAAAATTCTGATTTCTTATATACTAGTTGTAATTGTGTCCGTTACACTCATCTCAGGGGTCCTTTTTCAGCTTTTCTCCAATAGCTCTGCTCTGGAAATTAATCAGATTTCCCAGGTCATGCTAAGTCAAACTAGCTACACCTCTGATGTAATCTATGAGCAGACACTTTCAGTAGCAAATCAGCTCCTTAGCGACACTGAGATCATTTCTGCCATGTATTTTGATCAGCGTGATTATACGGTAGAATATACGGTTGCGCAAAAGCTTTCTTATATCAAAAACGTATACCCTTTTATAAACTCTATCGGTGTGTATAATGGTATAATAGACCTATACACTGATAATCTAAGATCCAATTATGAAGAGCTTACAAATTTAAAGCAATTGATATTGAAGGGAACGAATGCACAAAATTTTACCTTTTTACCTCGTAAAATAAATTATCCGCTTAATAATAACGGTACCATAAAAGACGTGCTCACCTTCATACTCTATCCAAGCATTTCACATTCTCTACCCGACAAAGGAGCCATAGTCATTAACATAGATGGAGCATACTTGCAAAATACAATGCAGAAAATGCATAGCAACAAAGAAGATACCATTTTCATCTTGAATGATTTAGGTATCGTAGTTTCTCACAGTTCTAAGGATTTATTTATGAGCGATTTTTCTCAAACTTCATATTGTAAAAAAATATCTGAAAACAAAAACAACACAGGATATCTTATTGAAACTGTCAATGGGCAAAAACAGTTAATTACTTTCGTCCGGTCAAAAAAACTAAATTGGACATTTATTTCCTTACGACCTTACTCTGCTCTGCTTTCAAATATAAATCACCTTCGCAATATCACTCTTATCATTTCCTTGGTACTTATCCTTTTAGGTATAGCATTTTCAATTTTGCTTACACGCAATATTTATAATCCAATTAGTGTATTTATGGATAAGATAACATCCTCTGGACGTTATAAGCATATATTAAGTAACAAAAGAAATGAGTTCGATTTTCTTTCTGATGCCTTTTCTGAAACGCTCAGCAAAGCAAATTTACTTGAAGCCTCCATTGGGAAAGCATATCCTGCACTTAAGGAAACCTACTATGACTTTCTGCTAAAAGGAAAAGCAGATGAGCTTTTTGATAGTATAAATTTCGTCAAAGGTATTGAAGACAACCTCGTAGGTCCTTACTTTTGTATTATTTTATTCAAGATTGATGCTTATGAAGATTTTAAACAAGAAAATTCAGTTCAAGATCAAGGTCTGTTAAGATTCGCTATTTCCAACATTGCACAAGAGCTTTTGGAAAAGCAGTGGAAAAATGATCTTATCACAATGAATGATGACCAGGTGCTACTTCTTGCGCAATTGAATGACGCATCTGAGCAACAGACAGTATTCCCAATACTTCATGAGATTCGTGACACGTTGGAATATTATTTCAAGTTTTCCATTACCATTAGCTTAGGCGATATCGTAAGTACAAGAAAAGAAATCAAAATTTCCTATGACACTGCACTAAAATATGCACAATACCGATTTTTTCATGGGCATGGCAGTATCTTGAATTTTGATAAGGTTAAGGAACAGATCAATAAGACAGATAAGTATGATTATACATATGAAAAGAAATTAGTCGGAGCAATCCAGTTGAACAATCCAGATAAGCTGGAAAATATGATACAGAGCTTTGTTGGAGATATAAAGCTCATGAGTCTTAATAACGTGCAGTTATATACAAATCAGCTAATGATTTCAGTACTGAGACAATTAAATAACATGCTTGATTTACAAGAAAGTGAATATCAGTATTATTACAAACAAGCACGTATATCATCAACTTTTGAAACCTTAGAAAATTTGACTGAGCACCTTAGAACTTTCTGCAACAAAATATGTGAGAAGCTTGAAAACATAAGTGGAAATAAGAATTTGCTTGTTGTTGAACAAGCAAAAGAATATATACAGAATCACTTTGCTGAGGCGGATCTTTCTATTGACGTCTTTGCATCGACTGTTCACCTTTCTGCTGGTTACCTGGGTACCATGTTTAAAAACTTTGCTAATGTATCTTTTAATGATTACCTAAATACAATTAGATTGGACAAAGCTCAGTATTTATTGATGAATACAGATGATCCTATCACTATTATCAGCGAGAAGGTCGGGATTTATAACAATACTTATTTCTTTACACTTTTTAAGAAAGCGTATGGGATGACGCCCTCCCAATATAGGTCAAAGCACAAACAATAACAATAAACACACTATTATTAGATCGTGTATTGTATCAATGTAGATTCAGTTCCTCATTTTTTTTAGAATAGTAACAAAATAAATACTGCTTTTCAGTCAGTTTGTGATGGATCCAAGCCGCCCCTTGTCGATTAATATAGCCATACGGGAGTTTGATTGCCCCCCATTTTAAACCATGGCGAATCAGTCCTGCACATGTATGAGTTATAAAGACCATCATTAGATCTAAAGCTTGCTATCTCTTCATTTTGCTATCCTCGTATAACAAGTAAATAAGATAAATAAAATTATTAACGCTGAATTCTATGCAACAAATGTTATCTATGTCCTATCAAATCCTGCTCTGAGCAATGTTTTAATGTTCATAGCCAACACGTCCAAAAAGCTACCTTATACAGCATGTATTTGATCAATCGCATCAGACAAATAGCGTAACAAATATAAAACACCTTCGCAGCACCTTTTTTCGGTTCTTTCTCAGATTTGGATATATCACTTCTCCCAATTCTCTGGAATATTCTTTTATATCCAGAAAATCATAAGAGTCGCACATAACAAATATCCTAACTTGAGAAAGAACCCTTTTTTCTAGCGGCGAAACAAACAATTATTTTCGCCGCTATGGTTGGTATATGCCACATTTCAAGCAATGCTCATTTTGGACGATAAGATTCGATTACTAGATTTCTGTTCCAATCCATAGTAAATAGTATTCTCAACCAATGGCGGTAGGATCATTTGGGGTACTTTTTCTTCCAATTTTTGCTCCTCAAAATCATAAGCAACTGTAAACTGGTTGAAAAACCGTAACTGATGACTTCGAATATATGCTTTTACAATGCTGCACTCCTGTGCTAGAGGGACCATATCATACCCTTTTATTCTATATCTGAAAATTTGTCCTAAGTGTCTGCGCCATTTCAAACACCTCACCAGCTTCTTTTGCAAGCGCCATTCCTTTGAGATGGATTCCAATGTATTGTAAAAGAAGTGTGGAGTGATTTGACTTTGAAGAAATGCCAGTTCAGACTGCTTCTTATTTAACTCTGTTCATAAAGTCTTGTGTTGGTCTTAATTAATCGATGGGTTAAACTGTTAATTTCATCAAGCATATCATTAAATTCCCCAGTCATTACCTTAATCTCTGCATACCCTTTCAATTCAACTCTTTTCTTTAAAGTTTTAAGATTTAAGTTTTCCAGATTTAATTAGTACAATGAAATGCATTAACTCAGCAACAACCACTTCAAGTGGTTGTTGCTGAGTTTAGCGCTATAAGGGCTCTATTGCTTGCACACCTACAAGGTGTGCATCGTAAGCATTTTTACCAACTACCTCTTAAAGAGGCTATCTCCGTGTTTCTTCTTTTTTCACTTCTTCTAATTACTGTAGATACAGCAAGGAGAAGTAGCTGCATTCTAATTGACAATTCTTTTAAAGAATGTATTTTTTACTTCCCCTTCACTTAGATAAAATTAATTTTACTATAATATTTCATCTATTGCATCCATTATAGCTCTTGTTCCAGTATAAAACATATCTTTATTTTTTGAATTTACACTCATAAGGCCCATTTCGGTGAAGCTAATAAAGCTATTATGAGAAGAATCACTTCTTAACAGATCAAGAGTAAATTGTTTTACATAGTCATAACCCTCAAAAAACACGGTTTCAGGAAAGTTTATCATGATGATAACTTCATTCCCCCAAACCTTTCGTGCATCAGAAAGTGAAAGGTTTCCTACAGGAGGAGGAGTAAATGCCTCAATCATATCAAAGCCCATTTCAGGTAATAAATGCTTAAAGCCCTCGAGATTTATTGCATCAGCATGAATTGAACAAATATTCCCTGCATTTTTTAACATAGGCAGGTATTTTTTACAGTAAGGAACTACATATTTTTCGAACTTTTGCGGTCCAAAATTTCCTGCAAGATTCCCAAGTGTAATCATATCGTACCCTTTGCATTCACACACCAGCTTCATGTAACGATCCTGCCTTTTATCTAGAGCTGCAATAAGCCTCTCAAATTCCTCTGGATAATCGAACTGTGCATAACTCCATGCTTCTAAGCCAAAATAATATACAGATGCAACATATGGTGGTTCTTCAAGGTAGTATCTTAAAATACCATCATCGCCAAGCTCAGTCTTACAAAAATCTATTGAAGTTTGGTCTAGGCTATATGACGTATTTTCTATCATATAAATAACAGGCTCAAAATCCTTTTCATCCTTTATTAAGTATTCCATTTGAATTGTCCCAGAGTTTTCAATTCTGCCTAAATGTATTCCAAAGACCTCGTAAACATCTCCCTTCGGAGTATGGTAAATAGTTTTTCTACTTCCATTTTCAATTAAATTTTCAGTCACAACATTCTGTATTTCTGACCAAATAGCTTGATTATATGGAATCAGACCCATGCCTCTGTTCCTCATTTCCCGTTCAAAGCTCCCTTTAGGTACTAGTTCACCAAATGGCAAAAATGGGATCCTTTTCGGTACTTTTTTAGAAAACAAAGCTAATATATCTTCTCGCGCGTTCATAAAGATTCTCCTTTATTATTAAATAGCTTCTCCATCATTTGATAGCATACAGAACCTTTAACAATTCATTAAGCTTTGGCTGACCTTTAATACCTCCAGATTGAGCTGCGTTGTAACTTCCGCAGATACATCCTATCTGAAGGCATTCTTCAATAGAATGTCCCTTAATATATCCATAAACAAATCCTGCATCAAAGCTATCTCCTGCACCAACTGTGTCAACTACTTTTACATCAATGGGAGAACCCTTATATGTTTTACCTTCAACATATGCCACCGCGCCATGCTTTCCCATTTTTAAAGCAATGACAGGTACAATTTTACTTAAAACTTCTATAGCTTCTTCAATTGAATTCTTTTTAGTTATAGCCTTTGCTTCATTTTCATTTGGAAGAAATATATCAACATAAGGCAATATATCCCATATTCCGCCATCCCATTTTTCCTCTGGATCCCAGTTGGTATCCAGACTAACAGTAACATTGTGCTTTTTAGCTAATTGCAAAATCTCTATGTAATTTCCTCTTAATTTATTCATCAGATAAAAGCTTCCAATGTGTAAGTGCTTTGCATTTGATATTATTTCTTCTGTAATATCCTGAGGATGTACTGCATCTATTGTTCCGATGTATGTGAGAATTGCCCTATCCCCATCTTCTTTGCATAAAGCTACTCCAACAGCGGTCTTTATGTTTTTATCAGTTCTAATTTTATCAATATTCATTCCTGATTTATAGAACTTATCCATAACAACCCTGCCAAAGGTATCGTCGCCCACAACACCTATTCCAGCTGTTTTAAGTGTCAGCTTAGATGCCTGGCAAGCAAAAATACAAGTTGAACCACCCATTTCAATATCGTAGTCTTGAATCAGTTTTTCCTTCTGCCCAAATTCTGGCTCAATATTCCCACATTGCACTATAAAATCAACGCAAATATCTAAGGCAGTAATTACGTCATACTTTCTTTGCATTAATTCACCATCCAATCATGCGACATCTAATTTATTTGATACTCCATTATATAGTTATCCAGGGAACTAGTTCTTTTGGGTTATCAGGATCAATTCCCAAATCCACTGCTTTAAGGTGTGCAAAGCCCTGCATAATCATAATTCCAAACAGCGCTACAACCTCTGGACATGCTTTTCTTCCCAAACTAAAGCAGTAATCCACATTTTTGAAAGTGTCCTCTGCACATATCACAGCTACTTTTGCGCCTTTATCTCTTGTGTCTGCTGCCATTTTTTCTTCATGTTCTTTTCCATTTCCACCGCTAAAAATAGTTACAAAATAAGAATCATCTGCCATTACAATAGGCCCATGTCTAAATTCTAATATACCATAATAGTTTGAAGGGAACTGAGCCATCTCAATAGCTATATAAGCGCCTTCAATAGTAACTCCATATTGCTTTCCATTTCCTAAAGTTACAAGGCTCTTCCACTGTGGCAATTCTTTTATAATGGAGTTGATTAAATTCTCACTTCTTGTTGCATGTTGTACAAATTCAGAAATATATCTGTCTAGATCTGAAAGCATTGCATCATCTCCTGAAACAATTGCAGAAAACATAATACAAGTAAGGTAGAGATTTGAGAAGGATCTAGTCTGGCAAACACTGATTTCATTTGCCCATGGAATTTCCATTACAAAATCAGATAATTGTAATATTGGCGAATCTGGATATTCAACTATACTTATTACTTTACTGTCATAAGTATCTTTAAATAATTTTATAGCAATCAAAGTTTCAGAGGTAGTTCCAGAACGAGAAGGTGCTATGACCAAAGGCTTTTTGTATGCCTTTTTGAAATATTCAGGATTCATAACAATATCTCCACTCTTAACAGCTGAGCATTTAATTCCAAGCTTCTCCTGCATAGTCATGCAAGCAGACATGGAAAGCCAGTAGCTTGATCCACAGGCTATAAAAACCACCTCTTGGTATTCACTTTCCTTAAAAAACTTAATAATTTCTGTTTCTTTTTGTTTTGTGTAATCAAAGGTCTTCCTTAGACTATCCCCTTGCCCAAAAACTTCTGCATATGATTCAAACATTTTTAAACCTCCAAATGATAATTTGTATTGAGTTATTTCATATTGACATTTCTATCAGACGAGTTATTGTGTATATGTCAATTATACAGTATAATGTGGCTATAGTCATATACACAAATCCTCTAATAATATGGACAAATCTACTTTATACTATAAACAATATAGCGAGGGGGTTATTACATTGAGATATGCTTCGGCGTATAGAGTACCAGATCATGATGATAAAGGAAATTGTGAAAGGAATAATTATTTAATGATAAATTCGGCTGGTTACTACGAATTTGATGAAACCTATGGTGCAACACATCGGAAGCAAGGCAGAAAAGACTACTATTTGTCTTATAACCATTCTGGGTCTATGAAACTTGGTATATCACAAAATTATACTATCATTGAGGGTGGAACTGTATTCATATATAAGCCCTTTGAAGAACAATACTATGGTCAGGCAAGCAATGAACCTATTTCAAATTACTGGATACATTTTACAGGGTATGGTGCATACGAACTACTAGTTAACGCAATGCTGTCAGAAGGGAATGTATTTAAAATTGGTATTAGCGATGATATCCCAGAAATATTTGAAACGTTAATTAATGAAATAAATAATAAAAATCCCAGATTTGAGCTATTAGCCTCTTCCCTACTTATGCAACTTGTTTCTTTAATCTCACGAAAACTTCAAATAAATAGCCAAACCCAAATAAGTGACCGTAATTTGAGAATCAGTGAATCTATTCAATATATCCATAAGAATTATGATAAGAAAATATCAATTTGCGAAACAGCAAAAATATCTCATCTCAGTGTAAACCGATATTCCTGCGTTTTCAAACAATTAATGGGACTCTCCCCTCAGCAGTATATTATAAAATTAAGGCTGCAAAAAGCGTGTGAAATGATGAGGCACACAAACCTAAATTTGAGACAGATCTCTTCCCTAGTAGGATTTGATGACCAGCTTTATTTCAGTAGATTGTTTAAAAAGTATGAAAACATGACACCTAGTGAGTATTTGAATGGAATAAAAAGCATTTAGCTAATATAAAGTAAAGGTTGAATCCTTACAGAACATTTAGTTCATAAATAGTTATTTAAACTGATGTATTAAAATCAATTAAAAAAATATCCTGCAAAATATACCTTTTGCAGGATATTTTCAATACTTATTTTTACTTAGCAATTGCAGTATTTACTTCATCTATCAATTTATCTAATCCATTTGCTTTATAATCTTCAACTGACTTGTCGTACATTTTTTGAACATCTTCTTTACTAACGATAATGTTAATAAAATTATCTTGAATTGAATTTAATATTGATTTTTTTTCGTTAGTGTCAAAGGCAGCCTTGAAATTTGGAGTAATAAAAGTTGCATTTTTTGCAGCCCAATCTTTAAGACCCGAAACAGTGTCATTTAATTCTTGTGGAAAAGTAGGGTCATTTGGGTTAACATCAGTAAACCATTGTGCCGCAAATAAATTTCCAGGTAAAAATTTATATTTTGTTTTTAAATCTTCGTATTTCCCATCTTTATCTTTTGCTCTAGTAATAGTGTATTTATCTCCTTCTTTTGTAAAGTCTACTCCATCAATACCATATCTTGTCATTTCAACAAATTCATCACTTACTGTATAATCCAAAAA
>DATCID010000204.1:0-17654 GCA_036507975.1 Ruminiclostridium sp. | reverse complement strand
CATGTTTGTGTCTGGCATGTTCATGCTCCTTTCTGATCATCAAGGTTAACAAATAAATCGTTTGGTAAAACACCTAGTGCCTCTGATATTGGAAGAATATCTTCCGATGTAATTATTTTTCTACCTTGAAGCATATTATTGAATTTTTTAATACTATAACCCGCTTTTTGTGCAATAGCGGATTGTTTAAAACATCTTTCCATAATTATCCTTCTAACATTTATTGCGACTATTGACATATAAACGCTCCCTTCCTAAGTTCAAGTTTCTTCTACTATTTTATATTAATACAAGATTCTTTAACTGTCAACACTTTTTGTCAAGTTTCTTTTACTTTTTTCTTGACTGTTAAAGATATTTGTATTATTCTAGGAGTATAGGGGGTAATTAAATATGGGAATTGGTAGTAAAATTAAAGAGGCTCGATTGTCTTTGGGAATGACACAAGAACAATTAGCAAATAAACTAGGAATTACAAAAAGTGCAATTGCAAATTATGAAAATGGGGTAAGTCATCCCAAGGAGGATATTTTATATAAATTATTTTCGGCTTTAAACGTAGATGCAAATTATTTATTTGAAGGAAATTATTCATCAAAAAATATAACAATAGCAGCTCATCGTATTGATGGTTATGACAATGATTTACCTGAAGAAGCTCAGCAGGAATTAGAAAATTTTATTGGATACTTGAAAACTAAATATAAGAAAAAATAATTATTTAGGAGACGATTTATTGAATATAGCTAACATTGAAATATTAGTTGAAGAATGCGATAAAGAATCAATTAATATTATAATTAAAAACCTGCCTAATAATTTGAAAGGCTTATATTTTGTAGATGATGAAACGGAACCAATAATTGTGCTGGACCATAGTTTAGCAACTGATGCGGAAAAGGCATGTGTACTTGCCGAAGAACTCGGGCACTATTACACATCAATTGGAAACCTACTCAGTCCAAATACCGATAAAACGGCAATACGGAAACAAGAAGAAGTAGCTAAGCGTTGGGCTGTAAAAAAACTAGTCTCTCTAAAAAATATAGTTCAAGCATATAAAACAGGTTGTAGAGATATGTTTGAAATGGCAGAATATCTAAATGTTACTGAGCTTTTTTTATTAGATTCATTTAAAAAGTATAGTCAAATATATGGTAAATATAAAATACGTGGGAATTATTCGATATATTTCGATCCCCCTGGTGTATTAGAAAGATGGTGATGATATGAGAAATCCAAATGGTTATGGCAGCATATACAAGTTAAGCGGAAACAGGAGGAAACCTTTTATAGCGAGGAAAACTATTGGCTGGGATGAAAATGTTAAGCAACTCTATCAAACTATTGGTTATTACGAAAGTAGAGCATTAGCACTAGTGGCATTAGCTGAGTATAATAAAAATCCATTTACGGTTGAAGCTTCAATCATAACCTTTGCTGACTTATATGATAAATGGAATAAAACTAAGTTTGAGGATATATCTAGAACTGCAATAAATGGATATAAAGCCTCGTTTGAAGCTGTAAAGGATCTACATAATATTAGGTTTGTAGACATTAGGGCTCCACACATGAAAGATTCGTTAAAAAAATGTGGTAAGGGATACGGAATGCTTAGAAAAATAAAAGTCCTTTTTAACCAGCTGTTTGAGTATGCTATGCAAAATGATGTTGTGAGCAAAGACTATTCAGATTTTGTTTCAATTGGTAAAAATAAAGAAGAATCTAGTAGAGCTCCATTTACAAAAGCTGAAATTGATAGACTCTATAGTGTAGAATCAAAAATAGAATGGGTAGATACAATACTAATTATGATTTATACCGGTCTACGGATAGGCGAGCTCATTCTATTGGACCCCAAAAATATAAATATTGAAGAACGTACAATGATAGGTGGATTTAAAACAGATGCCGGTAAAGATAGAATAATACCGATCCATAAAAAAATTATTCCTTACATTGAAAAAAGACTTTCAGAAGGTAATGATTTTTTAATAGTAAATAATCAGAATAAACAAATGAAATATGACAATTATTATAGAGAACACTTTTTGCCAATCATGGAGCAGCTAGGGATGAAACATAAGCCCCACGATTGCAGACATACATTCGCAACTTTAATGAATAATGCTGAAGCTAATAAAACATCTACAAAGAAAATAATTGGGCATGCATCTTTCACCACAACCGAAAAAACTTATACTCACAAAGATATAGAAGAACTAAAAAAGGCAATTGATTTGTTAGATTAATTTGTTTGTTGCACGTTAGTTGTGTGTTAGTTGTAGATATATTTTCGGATGTTTTCATATGTTCTTATAGGTGTGAAAAACCCCCATGCATAGGTGCATGGGGGTTTTTGAATATCAATGATATTATCTCTTTGAGAACTGTGATGCTTTTCTTGCTTTTTTGAGACCATATTTCTTTCTTTCCTTCATTCTTGGGTCTCTTGTCAAGAAGCCTGCTTTTTTAAGAGCTGGTCTGAGTTCTTCATCAGCTTTTAGAAGCGCCCTTGATATACCATGTCTTATTGCGCCAGCTTGACCAGTGAAACCTCCACCAACTACTGTGCATATAACATCAAACTTTGATACTGTGTCAGTGAGGGTTAATGGTTGCTTAACTATAACCTTCATTGTCTCTAAACCAAAGTAGTCATCTAGTGTTCTACCATTTATAAGTATCTTGCCTTCTCCTGGAAGAAGTCTTACTCTTGCTATTGATTTCTTTCTACGTCCTGTACCATAATAGTATACTTTAGCCATTATTTTATTCTCCCTCCATTAAATTTTCAAATCAAGTACTTCAGGCTTCTGAGCCTGATTCTCATGTTCAGAACCTTTGTAAACCTTAAGTTTTCTAAACATTTGTCTTCCAAGACTGTTCTTTGGAAGCATTCCCTTTATAGCCAATTCAATAGCTCTTTCAGGGTGCTTTTCCATCAAGTGTCTGTACGTGATTTCCTTCATTCCACCTGGATGAAGAGAATGATGTCTGTATATCTTCTGATCAACCTTGTTGCCTGTCAAAAGAACCTTTTCTGCGTTTAGTACTATTACATGATCGCCAGTATCAACATGTGGTGTAAAAATAGGCTTATTTTTTCCTCTTAGAATGCTAGCAATTTGACTTGCTACTCTTCCAAGTGGTTTACCTTCTACATCAATAATGTACCATTTTCTTTCAATTTCTAGTGGCTTTGCCATGAAAGTTTTCATTTCTTATTACAACCTCCTTAAAATCTATAACCTTTTTATGTTAGCAGTTAGTTTTAGCTTAATAACTAAACGTAACCGTTTAGGACACTTTAATAGTTTAATATAGACATTGCTCTCTGTCAAGTATAAATTGCGAAGAATTTGATTTATCTCTTATTCTCTCTCTATTTAGCTTGATATATGTGCATATCTCTTGCATAATCGTTCGTCATTACATTTTTTTCAAACTTAAGGGTTGATTTAATAATATATCTCCATCAAATATAATCCCTGAGCAGGTGCAGTTTTACCAGCTTTTGTTCTATCTAGGCTTTCAATTATTTTTGGTATTTCATTAACTTCAATTTTTCCAATTCCAACATATATCAAAGTTCCAGCTATTATTCTGACCATATTATATAAGAAACCATTACCAGAGACTTCAAGACCTATAAGATTATCTTCCCTTTTAAAAACATCTATGCCATATATTTCTCTTATTGTGCTCCGAACTTGTCCACCAGTGGCTTGAAAAGCTGCGAAATCATGTTGTCCAATAAAATATTTTGAAGCCTTTTGCATATGGTCAAGGTTCAGTACTGGCCTCACATGACATGCCCTATTACGCATTAACGCTGATTCATGTGCTCCATTATAAAACAAATATCTGTATTTTTTGCCTTTAGAAGAATATCTAGCATGGAAATCCTCCGATACATCTTCTGAATGTTTTATGACTATATCTTCTGGAAGCAAATTGTTTATTGCATAACAAATTTTATCTCCAGGAATACTTGAATTTGTCAATATATGTGCGACTTGACCATATGCATGCACTCCCACATCTGTTCTGCTACAGCCCACTAGCCTCAATTGCATATCAAATAGTTTAGAAATAGCCTTTTCAATAGTTTCCTGCACTGTAATGCCATTTTTCTGTATCTGCCATCCGTGATAATTTGTACCATCATACTCAATTGTTAATTTTATTTTTCTCATATGTTCCACCTTAAATCCATGATTGCATAAGCAATACCCAAACCATAAATACAATTGTGATTGATAATATTATCAAGTCATATTTGGTAAAACTAAGCTGTTTCATCCTGGTTCTTCCTTCGCTGCCTCTGTAACACCTTGCTTCCATTGCCGTTGCAAGCTCATCTGCTCTTCTGAAAGCACTTATAAACAGTGGAATCAATACTGGTATGAAGCTTTTTGCTCGCTCCACCAAATTTCCTGTGTCAAAGTCTGCGCCTCTAGAGGACTGAGCTTTAATAATTTTATCTGTCTCTTCAAGAAGTGTAGGAATAAACCTTAACGCTATTGTCATCATCATTGCAATTTCATGAACTGGCACCTTAATGCGCTTAAGTGGTCCCATAAGCTTTTCAATTCCATCTGTAAGAGTCATTGGAGTTGTAGTATATGTTAATAGGCTTGCAATAATAATCAGCAAGAACAGTCTAATAGCCATCTTGATAGCAACATCTATTCCTTCATATGTCAACTTAAGAAAACCTAATTGAAAGACTGGAGTCCCACCTATTGTGAACATATTAATCAGACCTGCAAAAACTACTATAAACAAAACTGGCTTTAATCCCTTTAAAACAAATTTAATAGGTATATTTGAGGAAACAATAGTAAGTGCCGTAAATAGAGTTAACAACAAATAGCCCCAATATGTATTTATCAGGAATATGAATATCATCATTATAAATGTAAGTATAATCTTTGTTCGCGGATCAACTTTATGCAAAAGTGAATCTCCGGGTACGTACTGACCAATTGTTATGTCCCTAATCATATTCTATACAAAAGGCAAGTGCCTCTTGTTTATTCTCCCTTCCAAATTTCAGTTTTCTGTTGCTTTAGTAACAACTAATTAATGTAAATTTCTCACTTCATAACCAGATTCTATCATTTAGCCGTTCTTTAGTTGTTTAAGTATTTCTTTTGATGCAGCTTCAACGGTAAATATATTATCATTAATATCTGGAAATATTGTCTTGAGCCTTTTCAATAAATATGTTATTTGTGGAGCTGATAGACCAATTTTCTCCAATTCATCTGGGTTAGAATATACCTCAATCGATGGTTTGTCCATATATACAGTGCCCTCGTTCATAACTATTACTCGGTCTGATAGCTTTGCAATATCCTCCATACTATGTGAAACAAGAATTATTGTCATATTAAACTCTTTGTGCAACCTTTTTATATACCCAAAAATCTCATCACGTCCACTCGGATCTAACCCCGCTGTCGGTTCATCCAAAACTAATATCTTAGGCATCATTGCAATTACACCAGCAATAGCTACTCTACGCTTCTGCCCACCTGACAACTCAAATGGTGATTTATCAAGAATTGTCTCATCAAGACCAACCGATACTAGCGATAAATTTACCTTTTTTTCTATTTCTTCTTTTGAGAGCCCCTGCTTAACCAATCCAAAAGATATATCCTTCTTTACGGTTTCTTCAAATAACTGGTGCTCGGGATATTGGAACACAATACCCACCTGCCGCCTTAATTCTTTTAGGTTCCTTTTTGCGGTGTCTATATCATTAATTATCACATGACCCTTTGTTGGCTTTAAAATACCATTTAAATGTTGAATCAAAGTAGACTTACCTGAACCGGTATGACCTATTATTCCAATAAATTCGCCGTCATTTATCTCAATATTTATGTCATGCAGAGCATTCTTTTCAAATGGCCCTCCATCCATATACGTATAGTACAAATTCTCTATCTTAATTGGCATACTTTACTCCTGAAAATTATTCATTGCGATTATAATAATTATTATTTTACAATTCAAGTTTAACAGTTTCGACTTATCATACCATAAATAAAAGTAAATAGTGAAGGGCAGGGGTTAAAATCTTAGTGAGCAATGAATAGTTATGGTATAATAATTTCTCTATCTTCTTGATATCAAATAGCGCGTCACTCCTAGTTATTAATAAATGCATGAATTTTTTGTGAAAATATATTATAATAGTAAATACTAGCTTTATATTCGTTATCTATTATTTGAAATTCTTATCATTAAATCATACATTTATACTATTTTTAGTTATGGAGGCTGTTAATAAAATCTATGAGTCAACACTATTTTACAGAAAATCCCGAATCTGAAATCAAGGAAAAATCCTTTACTGAGAATTTATGTGGTGTGCAATTAAATTTTACATCAGTAAGTGGAGTTTTTTCATTTGAAACAAAACTTGATAGGGCATCAATCAACCTTATTAAAAATTTCGCTCCTAGTGGATCATCAATACTTGATGTGGGCTGTGGTTATGGAGCTATTGGTCTTTATATTAAAGCTCTTTTTCCGTCACAAAGTGTGACAATGATTGACGTTAATAATAGAGCTTTAGCTTATGCTACAAAAAATGCAAACTCAAATAAGCTCATAGTTGAAGTTTTAAATAGTAATCTTTATGAAGCCATATCTAACCAACTGTTTGATGATATTGTATCAAATCCGCCATTTGCTGCTGGAAAGGAATTAAATAGGAGGTTAATTAACGAAGCTTACCAATACCTATCAGAAAATGGCTCTTTGTGGCTAGTTGCATTTCATAATAAGGGTGGCTCTTCTTTAAAGGATATAATGAAGAATGTTTTTGGAAATGTCACCGATATGGATAAAAGCGGTGGTATTCGGGTGTATAAAGCTACAAAGAAAACTTAGTTGCACTTATACTTTCTTAAAGTGCTAAAAAGTAGTTTGACGCAAATCACTAATCATTTCAAAAGCGTCGTCTACTGTTAATGGTAATTTGTCCACCTTTATACCCTGCTTTCTAAGCGTATACATCAATTCGGTTACCTGAGGCACATCCAATCCAAAACTTTTTATCTTCTCTACGTTACTAAATACTTCTTGAGGCGTGCCATCTAAAACAATACTTCCTGCATCCATTATAATTAGCCTATTTGCTAATGCTGCTTCATCCATATGATGAGTAATGTGTATTATAGTAATATTTTCTTCTTTATTTAGCTTTTTCAAAACATTTATAACTTCTTTACGACCTACAGGGTCCAGCATTGAAGTAGCTTCATCTAAAATAATACATTCTGGCTTCATCGCAAGGATACCTGCTATGGCAACACGTTGCTTTTGACCTCCCGATAAAAGGTGAGGTGCATTCTTTTTGAATTCGCTGATTCCAACAGTTTCCAGAGCTTCATCTACTCTTATTCTTATTTCAGCAGGCTCAATCCCCAAATTTTCAGGTCCGAAAGCTACATCCTCTTCAACTGTTGTAGCTATTATCTGATTATCTGGATTTTGAAAAACCATACCTGCGGTGCTTCTAATATCCCAAACATTATTTTCTTCAGAAGTATCCTTTCCCATGACAAGTACAGTACCCTTCTGCGGAATTAAAAGCGCATTTAAAAGCCTTGAGAAAGTTGATTTCCCAGAACCATTTCTTCCAAGTATAACCACAAAGTCTCCCTGCTTTATCTTTATGTTTACATCTCTAAGTGCCTGAACTTCTTCACTAGCTTCTCCATATGTAAAATAAGAAAAGCTAACCTCATTCACTTCAAATATATTACTGCTCACAACCTACCTCCAAAAATCTATTTTCTTTTCTCCGACTCCTGTTTTCTGTTCTCTGTTTTCTGAGCTCTGTTTTCTGCGTTCTGTTCCCTAGTACATATAAATATAGGGATTAGACATTATTATTTAGTAATTCCTAATAATGTCTAATCCCCTATACCCATAATTCAAATTACCTTATGCTGAATTAAACTAGCTCAAGAATAACCATTTCAGCAGCATCGCCTCTTCTTGGTCCAAGCTTATAAATTCTAGTGTATCCACCATTTCTGCCCTTGTATTTAGGAGCAATTTCACCAAAAAGCTTATCTGTGATGTTTACATTCTTTCCATCAGCAGTTTTTGGCCTGAAAACATAATTCATAATAAGTCTTCTTGCATGAAGTCTTGATGCATTATCAACTTGTACCAATGTATCAGTAACTTGTCTGTCGATAACTTGATATTTATGTCCATTTTTTGAAGTCTTAGAATCAGTAAGCTTGTTTCCTTTACTATCAACTTTAGCAGCACTTGTCTTTATTGATTTTGAAGTAAAGTTGTCAGCTTCCTTAACAGCAATTGTGATTAATTTTTCTGCAATATTTTTAACTTCCTTAGCTCTCGCTTCAGTAGTTTCAATTCTTCCACTTACAAATAAAGCTGTTGTAAGATTCTTCAAAATCGCCATTCTTTGGTCGGTTGCACGTCCTAACTTTCTGTTAGATGGCATTAACTATCCCTCCTTACTCATTGATTTACTTTTCGTATACGATATTTCTAAATATCAATTTACTATCTAATTTTGATTTTATCAAATTTAGATAAATTTCAGAGATTACTCTTCGCTTGGAGTTAATAAAAGTCCAAGTGCCTGAAGCTTTTGAAGAACCTCTTCAAGAGACTTTCTACCAAGATTTCTTACCTTCATCATATCCTCTTCGGTTTTGTTGGTAAGATCTTCAACAGTATTAATACCAGCTCTTTTAAGACAATTGTATGACCTAACTGATAAGTCAAGTTCTTCAATAGTCATTTCAAGAACCTTCTCTTTTTTGGTTTCTTCTTTCTCTACCATGATTTCTGTGTGCTTAGCTTGATCAGATAAATCAACAAACAAATTCAAATGCTCACTAAGAATTTTTGCACCAAGGCTAATAGCCTCATCTGGATTTATGCTTCCATTAGTCCAAACTTCCAAAGTAAGCTTATCATAGTCTGTAATCTGACCAACACGAGTATTTTCAACAGTGTAATTAACCTTTTTGACTGGAGTATAAATCGAGTCAACAGGAATTACACCAATAGGCTGTCCTGCTTGTTTATTCTTATCAGCAGAAACATATCCTCTACCCACGCTAATCACAAGCTCCATGTAGAATCTGTGGTCTCCATTTAGTGTTGCAATAAGAAGATCCGGATTCAAAATCTCAACATCCTGATCAGTGATAATATCACCGGCAGTGATTGGACCTTCACCATTTGCATCAATATAAATGACTTTTGAGCCTTCACTATACATCTTTAGTGAAAGAGACTTAATGTTAAGTATTATCTCTGTTACATCTTCAACAACACCAGGAACTGTAGAGAATTCATGTAATACTCCATCAATCTTGATTGAATTAACAGCTACACCAGGTAACGAAGAAAGCAATATTCTCCTTAATGAATTACCAAGTGTAATACCATAGCCTCTCTCTAAAGGCTCAATTATAAACTTTCCATAAATGTTATCATCGCTATTAGCTACACATTCAATTCTAGGCTTTTCTATTTCTATCACCAAGAACCCTCCCTTAACAACTTATTTTTTTTTGAGGGCAACTGATTCTAACATACAATCCCATAGAGAATTATTGCTTAGAATAATTCTTTCAGTTGCTTCCAAGTCAATTATCAATTTACGTATTATTACTTGGAGTACAACTCTACGATTAAATGTTCCTTAATTGGTAAATCAACATCTTCTCTTGAAGGAAGAGCGGTAACTTTTCCCACTAAGTTTTCGGAATCAAACTCAAGCCACTTAGGTATTACTTTTCCGCCAGTGATGTCATTGATTGACTTAACCTTAGGTGATTTCTTGCTCTTCTCAGCAACAGCAATAACATCTCCAACTTTTACTAAATATGAAGGAATATTAACGCGCTTGCCGTTTATTGTAAAGTGACCATGATTAACTAACTGTCTTGATTCTGGTCTTGATGTTCCAAGTCCAAGTCTGTAAACAGTGTTATCTAGTCTTGTCTCAAGGATTTGTAATAGGTTTTCACCTGTAATACCCTTACGTTTTGCAGCCATTTCAAAATACTTGCTGAACTGGCTTTCCAATACGCCATAAAATCTTCTTACCTTTTGCTTCTCGCGAAGTTGTATGCCATATTCAGACATTTTCTTTCTTGCCTGACCATGCTGTCCTGGTGCATACGCCCTTCTTGATATAGAACATTTATCAGTATAGCATCTCTCGCCCTTCAAGAATAGCTTAATGCCTTCTCTACGGCAGAGTCTGCAAGATGCTTCAGTATATCTTGCCATGTTAAGTTTACACCTCCATTTTAATAAATCAATTATACTCTTCTACGTTTAGGTGGTCTGCAGCCATTATGAGGAATTGGTGTAACATCCTTAATAAGGCTTACTTCTAACCCCGCAGCTTGTAATGCTCTAATAGCTGCTTCTCTACCTGCTCCAGGTCCTTTTACGTACACTTCAACAGTCTTAAGTCCATGTTCCATTGCAGCCTTTGCAGCAGCTTCAGCTGCCATCTGTGCAGCAAATGGAGTGCTCTTTCTCGAGCCTTTGAAACCAAGTCCTCCTGCGCTTGCCCATGAAAGAGCATTTCCAGCAGTATCTGTTAAGGTAACAATTGTATTATTAAAAGATGAACGGATATGAGCAGCTCCACGTTCAATATTTTTACGCTCTCTTTTTTTTCTGGTAGTCCTTTTAGGACCAGCAGTCTTTGTTGCCATGTGTTTGCAAACCTCCTTTAACTAACTATTTCTTCCTACCACTAACGGGCTTTGAAGGACCTTTTCTAGTCCTTGCATTAGTCTTTGTACGCTGACCTCTAACAGGAAGATTCATTCTATGTCTTCTTCCTCTATAGCATCCAATTTCTATAAGACGCTTAATGTTCAACGCTACTTCTCTTCTAAGGTCACCTTCAACCTTAAATTCTTTGTCAATCACATCTCTTAGCTTGTTAACTTCATCATCAGTCAAATCCCTTACTCTAGTATCAGGACTAACGCCAGTCTTTACAAGAATTTCGTTAGACTTAGTTCTACCGATACCAAAGATATAAGTGAGACCAATCTCAACCCTTTTTTCTTTGGGTAAATCTACTCCGGCAATACGTGCCATCTTTTCTTACACCTCCAATAAAAATTCTCATGCCACCAATAGTGTGACATTCATACTAATTCTCCACCGAATGGACTATGATGTAAATAAAATTGCCATTCCCCTAGGCACCTTAGTCCAACGATATCGTCAAATATTTAAAATATCAGCAAGAAAAACAATGAATTGGGATGATTCTTTTGCTCAGCCGCTTCTTGATGAAATTTTACAAAGTTAAAATTGCTTTGTCGGGTTCTAATTAACCCTGTCTTTGCTTGTGCTTTGGATTTTCGCAGATGATCATTACTCTGCCTTTTCTCTTAATAATCTTGCACTTCTCACAGATAGTCTTAACTGACGGTTTTACTTTCATTGCAATAACCTCCTTATAGTAAGAAAAAACAATTGCTAAATTAATATTGTATATCTTTTATATTTAATAATCCCTTATCCGCAAAGTCATGGACTGTATTAGCTAAGGTATGTATTATTTTGCTCTCCAAGTAATTCTTCCTCTGGTGAGATCGTATGGTGATAATTCAAGGGTTACCTTATCTCCAGGAAGAATTCTAATAAAATTCATCCTAAGCTTACCCGATATATGAGCAAGTACCTTGTGTCCATTCTCAATCTCAACCTGGAACATTGCATTAGGTAATGATTCAACAACGGTCCCTTCGACTTCTATAACATCATCTTTTGCCAAACTAACACCTCCTCTAAAGGATAAATAGACAATAAATCTATATTAAATAAGAAATTAATGCTGATAATTATTCGGAAACATCTATAGGTCTTTTAATCTCAACAAGTGCTTTTCTAATTTCCGCATTTGTAATCTTGCTTTCTATAGAAATCTTCTTAGCTATCGTTTCAATAATGTCTTTAGTAATAACCAAATGCTTGATTTTTTTCTTCTTCGGATTATCAACCCTTCGAAGATCACCATCACTAATATATACATAATTTGACTCTATAAGCTGAGTTATCACAAAGATCTTTCCTTCATCTCTCCCTGCTTTTGAGTATACAACCTGCCCAAGGACTACATCCAAACTTAGTCACCTCAACAATAAATTTTACATAGTAAAACCAGTGTAAATTATACATGAAAACAATAATAATAACAATAGATTTCTAAAAATCTTTTTAAAACCCTGTTAATATTAATGGTCCCTTCTCTGTAATTGCAACAGTATTTTCATAGTGAGCTGACAATGAACCATCTGTAGTAACAACTGTCCAGTTATTATCCAATACTTTTACACTGTAGCCACCAGCATTTATCATTGGCTCAACAGCTATTGTCATTCCGCCTTCTAATCGAGTCCCTCTACTCTTTGTGACATAGTTGGGTATCTCAGGCATTTCATGTAAATCTCTGCCAATACCATGCCCTACAAACTCTCTCACAACTGAAAAGCCCTTGCTCTCTGCATGATTCTGAATTGCTGTAGAAATATCTCTAATGTGATTGCCAATCACCATTTGTTTTAATCCCTCAAAAAAGCTTTGGCGAGTCTCATCAATTAATTTCTGTGCCTCGTCAGATACTTTCCCAACTGAAAAGGTTCTTGCTGCATCTGCGTGATATCCATTTAAAAGCACACCAACATCTATGCTAATAATATCGCCATCTTTTAGATGTTTTAAACTTGGTATTCCATGCACTACCTGTTCATTGATTGAGGTACATATGCTTGCAGGAAATGGCTCCACGCCTGGAACTCCCACGTTGTAGCCTTTAAAAGAAGGAATAGCATTATTTTTAACAATGTGCTCTTGCGCAATTCTATCTAATTCCTTGGTTGTAACACCAGGAACTGTATTCTTCTTTATAAGTTGGAGGACTTCATATAAAATTTCCCCAGATTTTCTCATCTTATCAATTTCAATTTGTGACTTAATAGTAACCATTATTTATATCCCCAAAGCTCTCATAACTCGTGCAGTAGTTTCTTCAACTTCACCAGCACCTTTTGCTACTTTAAGCTTACATTCCTTTTCATAATAGCTGATGAGTGGCTGTGTTTGCTTGTGATATGTTTCTAATCTATTTAATACAGTTTCAGCTTCATCATCTGCTCTTAGAATAACAGGTGAGTTACAAACATCGCAGAATCCCTCAACCTTTGAAGGATTGAAAACAACATTATATGTCATTCCACAATTGGTACATACACGTCTTCCTGACAATCTCTCTATAATATCTTCATCCTCAACATTTATCAAAAGAGCTACGTCAAGATTTATATTCATTTCATATAAAACTCTATCTAAATATTCTGCTTGTGGAATTGTTCTTGGAAATCCATCCAAAATAAATCCTCTAGCACAATCATCATTGTCAAGTCTATCTTTAACAATTTCGACAGTAAGTTCATCTGGAACAAGCTCACCTTTGTCAATGTATGTTTTTGATTTTATACCAAGCAGAGTATTTCCCTTTATATTAGACCTAAAAATATCACCAGTTGATACATGTGGTATATTCAATTTTTTAGATATAGTTTTCGCTTGAGTTCCTTTACCTGCACCTGGAGGTCCTAATAATACAATTCTCATATACGTCATCCCTTTACATTCAAATAAAACAATTAATATTAAGTTTAGGGTCTATGACGTATCATAAACCCCAAACATTTAGTCTGACTATTCATTCAAGTTATATAAGAATATTTCGTAATAAAACAACAAATGTTTCTTACTCCAAGAATCCTTTATAATGTCTCATAAGCATTTGTGACTCAATCTGTCTAACAGTATCAAGCGCAACACCTACTAAAATCAAAACACTTGTTCCAGCAAACCATACGCCACTTACACCAGTTATCCAACCAACTAAATATGGGAATATTGTTATAAGTGCAAGGAATAGCGCACCGAACCAAGTAATTCTGTTTAATACCTTTGCGATATAATCAGATGTTGGTTTTCCTGGTCTAATACCAGGAATAAAACCACCATTTTTCTTCATATTATTTGCAAGTTCAATTGGATTGAACTGAACATATGTGTAGAAGAAAGTAAAACCAATTATTAGTATCGCATAGAAAATTGCATATGACCAATGCGAAGGCCAATTCTTCATAAATACTAAAAATGGATTTGTAGAGTTAGGACCAGCAAATCCAACTATTGTTGATGGAAGCATCATAATTGACATTGCAAAGATTATTGGAATAACGCCAGCCCAATTTACCTTTATAGGTAAATGTGTGCTCTGTCCTCCATATACCTTTCTACCAACAACTCTCTTAGCATATTGTACAGGAATTCTTCTTTCAGCTTGGTTAACCCAAACTACGCATGCCACTATAGCAATAAATACTGCAAGTATTGCTATAATGCTGATTATTCCTACAATTCCTTCTCCAAGCTTTCCAAGATTGTAATATTCAATAAGATACATCATGCCTTTTGGACCTGATGATACAATTCCTGCAAAGATTATCATTGAAATACCATTACCAATACCATACTCAGTGATTTGCTCACCAAGCCACATCAAGAATGCGGTACCAGCAGTAAGTGTAAGTGTTACTGTAATGAAGGTCATAACGTTAAGTCCTGAAATAAGTGCACCTCTTAAACCAACAGTGATAGCTGTAGCCTGCATAAATGCTAAAACGACTGTAGCATATCTTATCCATTGACCTATCTTTTTCCTACCCTCTTCGCCTTCTTTTGACAGCTGTTCCAGCTTAGGAATAGCTATTGTCAAAAGCTGCATAATAATTGATGCATTAATGTATGGTGTAATACTCATTGCAAATATTGTCGCAGATTTGAATGCACCACCACCTATTACATCAATAAAACTAAATAGCTGTCCACCGTTATTAATAAGGTTAGCAAACCAAGTAGGATCAAGTTCTGGTACTGGAAGTCTAGATCCTAATCTAAAAATCAAGAGCAGACCTATCGTTATCAAAATTTTCCTTTTTAAATCAGGAATTTTCCAGGAATTTTTAAGTGTATCCAACATACCACTCACGTTATACCACCTCGACCTTTCCTCCCGCAGCTTCTATCTTAGCAGTTGCTGTTTTCGTAAATTTAGCCGCCTGAATTGTCAACTTTTTAGTTAACTCACCGTTACCTAAAACTACTACTCCATCAATAATCTTTTTAGCAAGGCCCGATGATTTAAATAGCTCTTCATTTACAATAGTACCATCATCAAACATGTTCAGTGAAGAAACATTGACTTCCGTATACTTAGTTGAAAATTCATAGTTATTAAATCCTCTTTTTGGTAATCTCATATAGAGAGGCATTTGACCACCTTCAAAACCAGGTCTAACACCACCACCAGCACGTGCATTCTGTCCTTTATGACCCTTGCCGGCAGTTTTACCTTGACCAGTGCCTATACCCCTACCTTTTCTAGTAGGTAGTTTTTTTGATCCAGGAGCAGGCTGTAATTCAAATAATTTCATTGACTACACCTCCCTTATATTTCGTCTACACATACAAGATGTGATACTTTTCTAATCATACCTCTAATTTGAGGGTTATCATTTTGCTCAACAGAAGTATTGATTTTACCCAAACCAAGCGCTTTAACAGTTGCAAGTTGACCTGCAACGGCTTTATTTGTGCTCTTTTTGAGAGTTATCTTTAACTTAGCCATTAATTGTGCCCCCCTAGCCCAAAATCTCTTCAATAGTTTTTCCACGAAGTCTAGCAACATCTTCTACTGTCTTTAACTGAGCAAGACCTTCAATTGTTGCATTAACCATGTTTATAGGGTTATTTGACCCCAATGACTTCGTTCTAATATCACGTATTCCTGCAAGTTCTAGTACCGCTCTAACAGGTCCACCAGCAATAACACCAGTACCTTCTCCTGCAGGTTTGAGCAATACTTTACCCGCTCCGAATACTCCTATAGCTTCATGTGGAATAGTTGTTTGAACAATTGGAACTTTAATCAGGTTTTTCTTAGCATCTTCTATACCCTTACGAATAGCTTCTGGTATTTCAGCTGCCTTACCCATTCCACTACCAACATAACCATTTTCATCTCCCACAACAACAAGAGCGTTGAAACGGAAGTTTCTACCACCTTTAACAACCTTTGTTACACGTCCTATATTAACGACTTTCTCTTTAAGTTCACCTAAAGTGTTGGCATCAATTCGTTGCAATGTATTCCCCTCCTTCTCTTAGAAATCCAAACCTGCTTCTCTAGCAGCATCAGCAAGCTCTTTAACTCTTCCGTGATAGATATAACCGCCTCTATCAAATACAATTAGCTTTATACCCTTATCAATTGCTTTAGAAGCTATTAGTTTTCCAACTTCCTTAGCTGCTTCCTTGTTTCCACCGTTAGTAAATTTACCTTTTATTGCGGCATCAAGGGTTGAAGCGGATACAAGAGTATTACCAGTTGTATCATCAATAATCTGCACATAAATGTTGTTTAAACTTCTAAAAACGTTCATTCTAGGACGTTCTTGAGTTCCGCTGACTTTCTTACGTACCCTGAAATGCTTTCTAAGTCTAATATCGTTCCTGTTTGGTTTATTAATCATTTACTCTCATCTCCTTTCTACTTTTTACCCTTGCCACCAGTCTTACCTTCTTTACGTCTGATTACTTCAGTTTCGTATTTAATACCCTTACCCTTATAAGGTTCAGGTGGTCTCTTTGCACGAATCTTAGCAGCAACTTCTCCAACAGCTTGCTTGTCAATTCCCTTAACAATAATCTTGTTAGGTGCAGGTACTTCAGTAGTAATTCCTTCAGGATCTTCCATTTCTACTGGATGTGAATATCCTAATGTTAATACCAATTTACTACCCTGCTTTAGAGCTCTATAACCAACACCGTTGATATCAAGAGCCTTCTGGAATCCATTAGTAACACCTTCAACCATGTTATTGACAAGTGTTCTAGTTAAACCATGAAGTGACTTGTGCATTTTTGAATCAGAAGGTCTTTGAACTAATATCTGTTCGTCTTCTACTTTAATAATCATTTCCTTGTGGAACTGTGTTGTTAAAGTTCCTTTTAACCCTTTTACAATCAATACATTGTTACCATCTAGCTTAATATCTACTCCCTTAGGAACAGCTATTGGTAACTTTCCTATTCTTGACATGTCATATACCTCCAGTTCTTAAAATTATGGGTGATTTCTTCACCCTTTTCAGAGCTTTAGTATTTTCCAAATCTCTAATAAATAAAATCACAAGCGCATATATCATGAGCTTCCTCTAATCTATTACTTGAAATCTGAAAAATACTGTACCTGAGGATTTATAACTAGACTTTTCATTGTTGATATTTTATTACCATACAAATGCTAGTACTTCTCCGCCTATGCCTTCAGCTCTAGCTTTCTTGTCAGTCATTATTCCTTTTGATGTTGAGATAATTGCTACTCCGAGTCCACCTAATACTTTAGGTAGTTCTTCTTTGCCAGCATATACTCTCAAACCAGGCTTGCTTATTCTCTTAATTCCAGTTATAACTTTTAGCTTGTTACTAGCGTACTTTAAGTTAATTCTTATAACGCC
>DATCID010000203.1:0-14986 GCA_036507975.1 Ruminiclostridium sp. | reverse complement strand
CACCAGTTGTAAAAACAACGCCAGCTGTGAAGGTAACCCCGGCTGTTAAACAACCAGTACAAAAAGTTAGCATAAACAAGCAATGTTGTCAAAAAGATAAGTTAGACAAGAATAAAGATTGCAATGACGAGTTTGACGAGCATGAAAACTGCAATGACAAGTTAGACAAGCATGAAGACCGCAATGATGAGTCAGAGAAGCATGAAGACCAGAATGACGAAGATTAAAAAAATAAGACAATAATGGAGAGGCTAGAAATAGAATACTAAATTCTATTTCTAGCCTCTTTAATTTTCAACGAATCTAATGCTTTACAGGGTATTTATATGCGAATAGGTTATCTTATTGAGTTTGTTAGAATCCATATTGTTCCATCAACAGAGTTGTTATCAGAAGCACGGCTTATGTATTTGTGACGAAGAGCGTTAAGCAATATTATAAAACTGATTTGCAACTTTGACACTAAGTGTAGTTCGCTTTTTGAATTATATAGAATTTATGCACTAGAATAAGTGCATAATAAATTGTCTGTAAACATAGCATATACTGCATATATATACAATATTTTTATACTTATGCTTTCATTTTGAAATATATGAATGAAGTTACTAAACTTTAAAATTGCAAAACGCAGTGAAAATTAATAAATTTTGCGAAAAGAATTGTTGAAATAAATGGATTGCTATGGTAAAATAGTTAGTGAAAAAATTAACTAAATCTATTGCTTACAAATTTACTGAATAGTACATTTTAGAACACAGATACTACTCATTGATAGCAGTATATTTCCATAAATTGAAGGGAGAATTATTAATGACTACGAACAAAAAATTGCAAGCGTGGGTAAAAGAAGTAGCTGAATTATGTCAGCCAGATCAGATTTATTGGTGTGATGGTTCTCAAGAAGAATATGATCGCCTTATGAAGGAAATGGTAGAATCAGGAATGGCAATACCATTAAATCCTGAAAAACGTCCAGGATGTTATGCTTTTAATAGCGATCCGTCTGATGTTGCTCGTGTTGAGAATAGGACATATATAGCTTCAAAAACTAAAGAAGAAGCAGGACCAACAAATAACTGGGTTGACCCAGATGAGCTAAAGGTTACTATGAAAGCTTTGTACAAAGGTAGCATGAAGGGAAGAACATTGTATGTTATTCCTTTTTCAATGGGACCTATTGGCTCAAGAATTTCAAAAATCGGTGTTGAAATTACAGATAGCGCTTATGTTGTAGCTAACATGCGCATAATGACTCGTATTGGAACAAAAGTATTGGAAACACTTGGTGATGGAGAGTTCGTTCCTTGCTTACATTCATTAGGTGCTCCTTTAGCAGAAGGCGAAAAAGATTCAAAATGGCCTTGCGCTCCAATTGAGCAGAAGTACATCAGTCATTTTCCAGAAGAAAGAGCTATATGGTCATATGGTTCTGGATACGGCGGAAATGCTTTACTAGGTAAGAAGTGCTTTGCTCTTCGTATAGCATCAGCTATTGCACGTGATGAGGGTTGGTTGGCTGAACATATGCTTATCCTTAAACTTACAGATCCTAAGGGTAACAAAAAATATATTTGTGGCGCTTTCCCAAGTGCTTGTGGAAAGACTAACCTTGCAATGCTTGTTCCAACAGTTCCAGGTTGGACAGTTGAGACTATCGGTGATGATATAGCTTGGATGAAATATGGTGAGGATGGTAGATTGTATGCTATCAACCCAGAAGCAGGCTTCTTTGGAGTTGCTCCTGGTACTTCAATGGATTCAAATCCAAATGCTATGCACAGCGCAGAGAAGAATACTATATTTACAAACGTTGGTGTTACTGACGATAAAGATATATGGTGGGAAGGTATGGGAGTTGCTGCTCCTGATCATCTTATTGATTGGAAAAACAAGGATTGGACTCCAGCTACAGGAACACCTGCAGCTCATCCAAATGCACGTTTTACAGCACCTGCTGAGCAGTGCCCAGTTATTGCTGATGAATGGCAAGATCCTGCAGGAGTACCAATATCTGCAATATTGATAGGTGGACGTCGTCCTAGCACTATTCCTTTGGTACATGAAAGCTTTGATTGGAAGCATGGTGTATTCCTTGGTTCAATCATGGGCTCAGAAATCACTGCTGCAGCTATTTCTGACAAAATTGGTCAAGTTCGTCGTGATCCGTTCGCTATGTTGCCATTCATTGGGTACAATGTATGTGACTATCTACAACACTGGTTGGATGTTGGCGCAAAGTCAACTGAAGACAAGTTGCCAAAGATATTCTACGTTAACTGGTTCCGTAAGGATCAGGACGGCAAATGGTTATGGCCAGGTTATGGTGAAAACAGCCGTGTTCTTAAGTGGGTCGTTGAAAGAATTTCTGGCGAAGGCAAAGCTGTTAAGACTCCAATTGGATATATGCCAACTGAAGATGCTATCGATGTTGCTGGGCTAGATGTTTCTGGTGCTGAGATGAAAGAACTTCTCAAAGTTGACAATGATGAATGGCTGGGCGAAGTTGAATCAATAAAAGCACATTTTGCAACTTATGGTGAAAAGCTTCCTACAGAATTAAAGAATCAACTAGCGGCTCTTGAAGCTAGGTTGAAGGCATAATTTAAAATGTATAGAATTACTGGGGACTAATTTCCCGTAAAATATGTTTTAACAACAAAGTCCCGCTGGATTAAATCCAGCGGGACTTTGTTCAATGTTATGAAATAATTTTTCTGGATTTTCATTTTGAGAACTGCTTCGTCGCTTTCTTCTGTACCTTCATAAAGAAAATGACAGTTGCCTTACACACCACAGCCATAATAATATAAATCGGAAAAGAATAAATAAATTTCCAGGTCATTAATCTATATAGATTCATCCAAACCAGCATAGGCTCCATTACAAATGCAAACACTGCAGCTATGATAACGTGGGCGATGATAAACTGCTTCCACTTAGGGAAATACTGATAAATTAACATATAAACTACTGGTATGACAGTGGCATCAATAGGAAATATACGAGGTATGTTTGGAATTAGTCTTACAGGGTATTCCCACAAAACATACCCACTCCCGTAAACGTCCAGGTAACTTGAGAATATATTTATCAGAAGCCCATACAAACAAATTTCAAGAATCCTTTTTTTATCAAGAAGCTTCCACCAAATATATAGAGGAATAATGGCTAATACCAAACTTAGCCACCAGTTCCAGCGGTTAAATTCAGCATTCCACCAATGCTCTAATGAAATATCCCTATAATTTGATTTAGCCTCTATCATTTTTTGAAGCAAATTTTCGTTGTAATCCTTCAAGGTTTCATCCTTTCAAATCTACCGATTCCAATAGCAAAATTACTCATAAGTGTATGTTCTACTGCATCAACTTGATTAATATCACAATCTATCATAATTACAAGTTCTGTTTTTAGATCACCGTTTGCTTTTTTAGTACGCTTACCTATTTTCTTGGGAATAATATCAATAATAAAACCTAAAATAGCTCCACTAAATAACCCGATTAATGCCCATATAATCGGTCCCCACACTAGGGCAAATCCATATATAGCTCCCAGTACCATGAATATTGTAGCCAAAATGCATGAAATATCAATAAGACTAATACCATCAGACTGATTTATACTATCAAATATTTTTCTCTTTTCACTTTTTCTTCCTAAAGGAATAGCAAGTATTTTCTCTCGTTTGATTTTGTGTAATTCCAATTCACTTATTGCCAATTCAACATATGCTGAATATTCAAAAGACGCTATTACATACAAAATGAATTCCTCCAATATCTTTTTTTATTAGGACTTTTAAAAAATACAATTTTCAGCTTTCTAAGAGTTAAGGTGGATTAGTTTAATTCTTTTAAAATGTCAACAGGCATTTTAAAACTGGGATCTTGATAGTTATCTACTAAAAATTTAGATTGTTCTATCTCAAATAACTTGTTAAATTCAACAGTAAGTGAATATGCATCATATATAACAAATAAATAAAGAGATGGCATAAAAAGTAGCCATTGAGGATCAGAGATAGCAGTTGCCATACTAAAGGCTCCCATTGCAGTAAACTGAATAGCTTCTAAAAGATGAGAATAAAACGTTATTAAGATCCAATAGGCTAACACTATAAATCCTGTAGGAAGTCTATGACAGTATAGATGACCTGTACCGGGCATTACTATAGACTAAGCTACAGAAACCCAAGGACTTCTCTTGTCAAAATAATTAATCTCCCAGGTGCTAATCTTAAATGGAATAATAGGAGAATGTTCTCTGTCAGCAAGAATAGCATACTTATTTAAATCAACTGTCGAACGATAGCTATCCCATATAGCATAAAGAAAAACTCCTATATAGAGAATTAACCATCTTTTGTCTAAAACATTTTTAGCATCTTCAAATCTACCTGTAAAAGAATATATGATTGCAGTGTTTACTTTAGCATTAACATTTATAAACAGTTCCCATGCTATTAGTAGAAACCCTTTTATATAACTTCCTAAAATAATATGTCCAAACCCAGGAAAAGCGCAAGACCACCATGCTGTAACCCATGGATTTCTTTTATGAATAAAATTTGTTGCGAGTGATGAAGCATATCCTTTGGGTCTGCGTAAATTCCTTATTGATTGTTTTATATAATCCATTTTTTACTCCTCTCAAGCTATTGCTAATTATTATATCCATTAATAATATTTTAAAACAATAATAAAATTACTTCAGTACTTGTAGCTTGGAAGATGCCAATCCACTGACTTTTACGCTCAGATCGCAAGTGTAACAATAAGTAGGATATTGACAGAGAGATACTTCGGGTGTAGAATTAAAATATACTTCGTTACAAGAACTATTTGAAAGGGAACTTTAATGACAATTAAAGAAGAGTTCGGTTTTGAATCAATAATTTTTAATTATATTGATGAATTTAAATTTTTGTTTTTTCCAGACCAATGGAGCAGTGTATTCTTAGATTATTCTAAAAATGAAATATTGGCACTTCTATTTCTTTATAGGAATAAGACTGCAAACATGACTGAGATTGCAGAGTATATTAATGCTCCTTTAAACACAACTACAGGTGTAGTTGGTAGGCTAGAAAAGAAGAAAATGTTGGAAAGAAGAAGAGGGAATGAAGATAGAAGAATAGTAAATATTGTTTTGACGAACATTGCGGAGGAATTCATTAATCAAGAAAAAAAGGTTATCGAATATTATTTAAAAGAAGTATACAAAGCATTAACTGAAGAAGAAAAGGTTACTGCCATTAGTATATTTAAAAAAGTGGTCTCTGTATTTAAAATGGCAAAAAATAAGATAAATGGTGAAGAAAAAGTAGACAAGAAAGTTAAAAGAATAATTATAGAATAGCTTACTAAACTCAACTTAGTTGAATTGCTAAGTTATTTTTTAAAAACATTACTTCGCGGCACGAACTATTCACGTGATGAATGATATGAGCATTATGGATGGGATTTTTACTAAATTTTGTGGCCGTAATTAGCGGCTCTTGGAGGGCATTATGGGGAGAATAATTATTTTTACAGGAAAAGGTGGAGTAGGGAAAACGAGTGTTGCAGCGGCACATGCTGTAAAGGCGGCAAAATCAGGTTTGAAAACATTAATAGTAAGCACAGATATGGCTCATAACTTAGGGGATATTTTTATGCAGGAAATTAAAGAAGAACCTGTAGAGATCTTAAATAATCTTCATGGATTAGAAATAGATCCAAATTATGAAATGAATAGGTACTATGGAAACATATCAGGAGCTTTTAAAAATATGCTTACCTTCAAAAATGAAAAAGATAATGAAGTGTTGGAGGATATAGTCGTATTCCCCGGCATAGAGGAACTGTTTTCATTACTTAAAATAAGAGAGTTTTATGATCAAAATATTTACGACTTAATTATAGTAGATTGCGCCCCTACAGGTGAAACTCTTTCTTTATTAAAGTTTCCAGAACTTCTTTCATGGTTTATGGAAAAGTTATTTCCTGTTGGTAAGGTAGCGCTGAAGGTATTAAGACCCATTTCGAAGCTGGTTTTTAAATTAGATATGCCTAATAAACAGGCTATGAATGATATTGAAAAATTATATGTAAAGCTTGGCAGTTTACAAAGTCTTTTAAAGGATAGAGAGGTATGTAGTATAAGACTTGTTACTATCCCTGAAAAAATGGGGGTGGAAGAGACTAAGAGAAACTATATGTATTTAAATTTATATAACTTTAATGTGGATGGGTTATATATTAATAGGATAATACCTGAAGATATAGATAATAGCTTTTTTGATCAGTGGAAACAGCTTCAAAAGAACTATTTAGAGGAGATAAATTCAGTATTTTGTAATATACCAACGTACAAGATAAAATGGTATGAGGTAGATATAAATGGAATTGGTTCTCTAGAAAGAGTTGTGGCCGATTCCCTACAGGATGAAAATATATTTAAGGTTTTAAAAACAACAGTAAATGAAACCTTTGTTAAGACAGAAAAAGGCTATCGACTTGATGTTTATATTCCGTTTACCGATAAAAAAGACTTTGATCTTTTTGAATCGGGTACAGATATTATAGTGAAGATAGGGAATTTTAAGAGGAATATTCCTATACCTAATGTGATAAGAAAATATTCCTTGGCTTCTGCTAAATTAAATGAGGAAGTGTTAAGTATTTGTTTTGAATAAGACAATTATATTAATTTTGTGACTGCAATTAGCAGTTCAGGAGGTAACTATGAATAAAGAATTTGTTAAGAAAATAATAAAGGCTGAGATGCTTAAATACCAAGCTATAAAGGAAATAATGCCTAATAATCTTAGGGAAAAGGTAGAAACCTTTGAAAAAGATGCATTTAATCTATTTAAGGATATTGCAATTGAAATAATAAAAGAGGATGTAGAAGAGGAAAGCATAACAGATAAAAAAACAACCAAAAAGGTTAAGGTCGATTTTGCAGGGTGAAATTTTTAGTTAGTTGTTCCTTAAAATTGGAGGGGAAAATATGAGAATAATATTATATACTGGAAAAGGTGGAGTAGGTAAAACAAGTGTAGCTGCTGCCACAGCTTGTAAAATAGCTAGTGAAGGTAAACGAGTACTAATTGTAAGCACTGACCAAGCCCATAGCCTCAGAGATTCTTTTGATATAAAGCTATCTAATGATCCTTTAGAGATATGCAATAATCTTTATGCAATGGAAATAGATTCTGTTTTAGAGAATGAAAAAGTTTGGGGGAATATAAAGGGTTATATTGAAAAGCTTATGCTGCTAAAAGCAGATAAAACCATAGAAAGCGAAGAATTATTAGTATTTCCCGGCTTTGAAGAGTTGCTATCTTTACTAAAAATTAAAGAGATATATGATGAGGATAAATATGATGTTCTAATAGTGGACTGCGCTCCCACAGGTGAAACCATGTCATTACTTAAGTTCCCCGATTTATTTAAGTGGTGGATGGAAAAGCTGTTTCCTATTAAAAGAAAGGGAGCTAAGCTTGTAAAACCGATAATTGAGGCTACTTTGAAAATACCTGTGCCTGGTGATGAGACCTTTGATGAAATTGAAGGATTATATTCGAAGATTGATGAGCTTCATCAGCTTATGCTTAATAAAGATATAGTTAGCATAAGAATAGTCACTACACCTGAAAAAATAGTAGTAAAAGAAGCAAAAAGGAGTTTTTCTTATCTTCATCTTTTTGATTATAATGTTGATGCAATCATAATAAATAAGATTTTTTCTAAAGCTTCTCTAGATGGGTATTTTGAAAAATGGGCAAATATTCAGAAAGAGAGCATTAAGGACATTTGTGATAGTTTTAAAGGCATTCCAATTTTTAAATTAGAGTTATTGAGCGATGAACTAAGAAAATATGAAAAACTTAAAGAGGTTGGGGATAAAATCTACCGAGAATTCAGCCCTGAAAATGTTCTCTTTCAAGATAAGATATTTACTGTTGAAAAGGACGCTGACGGATATATCTTTGGAATAAATATGCCTTTTGTTGATAAAAAAGAATTAAAGCTTTCTCAAAAGGGTGATGAAATAACAATCTCAATTAAGAATGAAAGAAGATGCTTTGTATTACCTACTAAGCTCCAATCTAAAGAACTAATAAGTGCAAAATATAATGATGGCAAGCTAAATATTCATTTTATTTAAGTGTCTATGCCATTGGGGACGAATAACTATTATTTAGAGTCTGTGACGCCATTTTTGCACATTAGCTCATAAAAATGCTTTGGAGTAACTCCATATTCATTTTTGAAAGCTCTAAAAAAATTTGAGTAGTCCCCAAAGCCGCATTGCTGATAAACGCTGATAATTGGGATCCCCTTAAGAATAAGTTCTTTAGCCTGAATTAATTTTTTCTGAACAATATATTTATGGATTGTAGTTCCGGAATGTTTATGAAACTCTCTTAAGAGATGATATTTGCTGAGATAAAATTGTGCAGAAAGTTGATCAAGTGTAATCTCCTCTTCTATGTGATTATTAATGTACTCGATTATACCATCAATTAGATTGTTCTTCTTTATATCAACATCAAGTTTAACACCATTATGAAATAAGAGCATGTTTAGATGTACCAAAAGTTCAATGATGTATGCCTTGTAGAGGAGCTCGCTTCCTATTCCTGAATAATTCTCAAGAGAGAGAAGTTTGTCTAGAATTGCCTTGATATTCTGCTGCATTTCAAAGCTTGATCTTATTACGTTTTCTTTTCCACCATCTTCAAAACAATGAGAAAGCTTGGTTGTATCTGTTGAAAGGTTATTTAAAAATACCTTGTCGATCCAAAGTACAATTCTCTCATAAGGGATATTATTGGTATTAATAATTGGCTGATGAAGCTCTGTTGAATTAATTAATATAGTGTCACCAGGCTTTAAGGAATAGGATTTACCTTCAATAAAATAAGTCACATCTCCTGAAATAAAGAGATAGCATTCGTAGAAATCATGGTGATGAAGATTGACTTGTTCAAGCTCTGTGTCAGAATAATGGAATATTTCATAGTCCTTGGACAGCATTTTTTGACGTATCTGATAGCTATGAAGCTTTTTTTTCATAAAGCCAACACCTTTCTTGTGTGAAAATAATTTTTCATCCTAAAATATCTTATCATAGCAATTTTTGCAAGTCAAACAGCAATAAAGGCATATTAGTCCAACGAGATTGTTGCTATAATTTAGAGAGGATAATAAGTTGTTTTAGATTATTTTAACTTATTTGGAGGTGTTAGATTGCTAGATAATAATTTTATGCTCAGTGGGAAAACTGCACAATTCTTGTACAACAGGTTTGCAAAAAATGCTCCAATTTATGACTATCACTGCCACATTTCTGCAAAAGACATTTATGAGGACAAGGAATTTACAGATATATCTTCCCTATGGCTTGGGAATGACCATTATAAATGGAGAGCAATGAGATATGCAGGAATTCCTGAGAGCTACATAACTGGAAATCAAGATGGATTAAGTAAATTTAAAATGTGGGCAAAAACATGTGAAAAGCTTATTGGGAGCCCTCTTTATCACTGGGCAAACATGGAGCTAAAAACATATTTTGGTATAAATGAATTCTTAAATGAGAGTAATGCAGAGAGGGTATATGATTTATGTAATAATAAAATAAAAGCAGATTGCCTCTCTCCCATAAAAATGATTCAAAATTCCAATGTGAAGCTGATTTGCACAACAGATGATCCTGTAGACTCTCTAGAATACCATATGTTATTAAATATGAAGGTGGAAAATAGTTTTAAAGGACTTCCTGTGTTTTCTGTACGACCTACATTTAGACCGGACAGGTCCTTGAATATTCAAAAGGAGGGTTTCCAAGACTATATAAAGAAGCTGTCAGAGAGTAGCGAATTGAACATTGAGACATACCAAGATATGATAAGTGCATTAAAAAGAAGAATAGAGTATTTTCATAAGGTAGGCTGTTTGCTGTCTGACCATTCTTTAGAGAGCCTGTCATACCTTCCAACAAATTCGCTGGAGGTTGAAAAAGTATTTTTCAAAAGGCTAAATGGGGAAGAAATATCTATTGAAGAGGCAGAAAAATACAGATTCCATACACTTAAGCTCTTAGCCGCAGAGTACAGAAAAACAGGATGGGTAATGCAGTTGCATTTAGGGGCCATGAGGAACACAAATGATGTTATGTTCAAAAAACTTGGAGCAGATACTGGGTTTGATATTATGAATGATTTTCTAGCAGCAGAGCCACTGAAGAATATATTGAATGATATGAATGCAACAAATGGATTACCAAAGACAATACTATATTCACTGAACTCAAATGATAATCTTGTTCTTTCCTCCTTGCCTCACTGCTATCCAGAGGAGGGTGTTGCTGGCAAGGTGCAGTTTGGCGCTGCATGGTGGTTTAATGACCACAAGGAAGGAATATATTCTCATTTGAAGTCGATTGCAAATCAGGGCATGCTGGCATACTTTGTTGGAATGCTGACTGATTCAAGAAGCTTCCTTTCTTATGTAAGGCATGACTATTTTAGGAGGATCCTCTGTAGCTTTATTGGGGAGCTTGTTGATAGTGGCGAATTTGATAATGATGAGAATGTATTGAAACAAATTGTTGAAGGGGTATGCTCTAAAAATATAATAAATTACTTGAATATGGAGGGAAAAATATGAAGTTATCATTTAGATGGTATGGCAATGATGACCCTGTAAAGCTAAACTACATCAGACAAATTCCCAGCATGTACAGCATTGTTACTGCGATATATGATGTACCCGTTGGGGAAAAGTGGAGCAGGGATAGCATAATGAAGCTCAAAGAACAGGTTGAAAAGTCAGGGCTCAAGTTTGATGTTATTGAAAGTGTACCTGTCCATGAGGATATTAAGCTTGGACTTCCTACAAGAGGGCAATATATAGAAAATTATAAGGAGAACATTCGCCGTCTGTCAGAAGCTGGAGTTAAGTGCATTTGCTACAACTTCATGCCTGTATTTGACTGGACCCGTACACAGCTTGACAAAGTACTGGAGGATGGTTCGACTGCACTTGTTTATTATAAAGAGCAGTTGGAGAAGATGGATCCATTAAATGGTGAACTTTCGCTACCTGGTTGGGATGCAAGCTATACAAAGGATCAGTTGGCAGATATATTTGAAAAATATTCAAAGGTGGACGAAGAGACTCTATGGAGCAATCTTGAATATTTTTTGAAGGAAATAATTCCTGTTGCTGAGCAATGTGATGTTAAAATGGCTATTCATCCGGATGATCCACCATGGTCCATATTTGGACTTCCAAGAATAATAACCAATGAAAAGAATCTTGATAGGTTTTTAAAGCTGGTTGATAATAAATATAATGGTTTGACCTTGTGTACAGGTTCTCTTGGGAGTGGAAGCTTTAATGATGTAGTTAAAATGGTAGATAAATATTCAGCTCAGGGGCGCATTCATTTTATGCATGTAAGAAATATAAAGCTCCTTGAGGATGGTGGTTTTGAAGAAACTGCCCATTATTCACCCTGTGGGTCACTTGATATAGTTGAAATCATGAAAGTTCTCTACAAAAACGATTTTGATGGCTATCTGCGTCCTGACCATGGAAGAATGATTTGGGGAGAAACAGGAAGAGCTGGCTATGGGCTTTATGACAGAGCACTTGGTGCAATGTATATAACAGGCATATGGGAAACCCTTGGAAAAACATATGAGAAAGAGGTGTAGTTAAATGAATTTACCTTTTAATGTAGATTTAAGCAGCAAAGTAGCTGTGGTTACAGGCGGAGCAGGTGTACTTGGAGGTTATTGGGTTGATGCTCTTGCGGCTTGTGGAGCCAAGGTAGCTATACTAGATAGAGATTTATCGATGGCTGAAAAAAAGGCGGCACAAGTTGTAAACAGTGGAGGAATAGCAATAGGTGTTGAGGGAAATGTTCTTTCTAAAGAAAGCCTCATAAAGGCACATACCCTTATTTTAGATAAGTTTGGACCTTGTGATATACTTCTAAATGGTGCAGGTGGAAATAATCCAAAAGGAACAACAACAAAGGAGTACCTTTATCCTGAGGATCTCACTGAAAAGAAAGAGGGCGTTATCACTTTCTTTGATTTAGATGAGCAGGGAATTAGATTTGTTTTTGATTTAAACTTCCTTGGTACACTTCTTCCATCACAGGAGTTCTCGAAGGATATGATTGGTAGAAAAGGCTGTACTATTATTAATGTTTCATCAATGAATGCTTTTACTCCACTTACGAAGATACCTGCATATTCTGGTGCCAAGGCAGCAGTTTCTAACTTTACACAGTGGCTTGCTGTTCATATGTCGAAAGTAGGAATAAGAGTCAATGCTATAGCGCCGGGTTTCTTTGTTACTGCGCAAAATGAAGCACTGCTCAAAAATCCTGATGGAAGCTTTACTGAGAGATCCCATAAGATCTTGAACAGTACACCAATGGAAAGATTTGGTGAAGCAGAGGAGCTTGTGGGAGTACTTCTGTTTCTTGTAAATGAGAAGGCGTCAAGTTTTGTAAATGGTGTGGTAATACCTGTAGATGGCGGATTCTCAGCATATTCGGGGGTTTAATATGCTTCATTTAGCTTTAAAGGAAAAAGAGGAGGAGATTGTATGGATACGCAAATAAAAGGAATTAATTAAAACATCCAAACATGTAAAAACAGTTAGTGCAGACGTGTCAACTAATATGTCGAGTTCATACTCAAAGGGGTAAAGGATGAGACCTAAATCATAGAGGGAGTGTAGTATTATGGATAGATTTATATTGAGTGCCTTTGCAGATGAGATAGATACCGACCTGAAGAAGCAGATGGATGTGCTCAAGCAGCATGGAATCGGATATATTGAGATGAGAGGTGTAAACGGCAAAAACTTGGTCGAGTATTCGTTAAATGAGGTAAGGGAGATAAAGCAAAAGTTGGATGAGCGGGGGTTTAAGATTTCTGCCATTGGCTCACCCATAGGGAAAATTCAGATAACTGATGAATTCGAAACGCATCTTGAATTATTCAAGCATACGCTTGATATAGCAGAGATACTTGAAACGAAATATATCAGGATGTTCAGTTTCTTCATACCAAAGGGAGATGATCCTGCAATACATAGAGCAGAAGTGATGAATAGATGGTATAGGTTTATCAGTGCTGCTGAGGGAAGAAAAGTAATTTTGCTCCATGAGAATGAAAAGGACATATACGGTGATACGCCTGAAAGGTGCCTGGACATCCTAAATACTATGAACTGTGATTTCCTGAGAGCTACCTTTGACCCAGCCAATTTTGTACAATGTGATGTGGAAGTCTACCCTAAGGCGTTCACTCTGTTAGAGAAATATATAGAATATGTACATATAAAAGATGCCGTCTATAGTGATCACCATGTTACTCCAGCTGGTGGTGGAGATGGGAAAGTGAAGGAAATCCTTGAGGAACTTAACAGAAATGATTTCAATGGCTTTATAAGTATTGAACCACATTTGGGTGATTTCCAAGGCTTTAAAGAATTAGAACTTAATTCAGATGAGAGTTCAAATAATACTGAACATGGAGAAAGAAAATTTGCAGTTGCTGTAAAAGCAATAAAAGATATACTGCTTAAAATTGAAAAGGAGAATTGCTAAATGGATAAGAAATCTATAGCAGCTCAGCTTTATACTTTAAGAGAGTTTTTAAAAACACCTGAGGATATTAAGAAATCCTTGGGAAAAGTTAAAGAAATTGGATATAGTGCAGTACAGGTATCAGGAATAGGTCAAATAGATCCTTTTGTTCTGAAAGATATAGTCAATGAATTGGATCTTAATATTTGTGCAACTCATACCTCCTACGAAAGATTACAGCAAGATTTGAAGAACGTTATAAAAGAGCATCAACTGTGGAACTGTAGATATGTTGGCATTGGTTCGCTCCCCAAAGCATACTCCAGGGATAGAGAGGGTTTCACTCGGTTTGCAAAGGAAGCATCAATCTTGGGGAGAGAGCTTGCGGAAAATGGACTGAAACTCATATACCATAATCATGATTTTGAATTTGAAAGACATGGTGAAGCAACAGCTATGGATATTCTAATGTCTGAATCTGATTCTGATAAACTTGGCTTTGAAATAGATACTTACTGGGTGCAAGCTGGGGGTGGCAGTCCTGTAAGCTGGCTTAAAAAAGTTGCAGGACGAATTGACGTAGTACATTTTAAAGATATGGCTTTGACAAAAGGAAAACAGACCATGGCAGAGATTGGGGAAGGGAATTTGGATTGGGAATCGATTATTGATGTATGTCGTGAAATTAATGTTAAGTGGTATGCAGTCGAACAGGATGTGTGTGCAAGGGATCCTTTCGAAAGCCTTGAGATTAGCTTCAAATACCTTCAGAAATATTTAATGGATTAAAAAAAATAAATTGGAAGGATATGATCAATATATGAGTGCATATAATGCAGCTATTATTGGTTGCGGCGCAATCCACACTATGCATGTCAATGCTATTGCTAAATGTGCAAATGTAAAACTTGCTGCTGTGGTGGATATAGATGAAAACCTTGTAAAGAAAGTTGCATCAGATTACAAATGCGATTTTTATACAGATTATAAGGAAGTGTTAAAGCAGAACAATATCGATGTAGTGCATATTTGTACACCTCACTACCTGCATGCGCCAATGGCAATAGAGGCAATGAGGGCAGGCAAGCATGTGTTTATAGAGAAACCTATGGCAATCTCAGTATCCGATGCACAGAAAATGATAAAAGTGCAAGAAGAGACTGGGAAAATTCTGGGAGTCTGCTTTCAAAACAGGTATAATGAAACATCTATAAAAGTAAAAGAAGTCCTGGACTCGGGTAGGTTAGGTAAAATTATTGGAGGGAAAGCTTTCGTCACATGGCATAGGAATCAAGACTACTATGCTAGAGGAGGGTGGAGAGGAACGTGGGAAAAAGAGGGAGGGGGAGTACTGATTAATCAGGCTATACATACC
>DATCID010000202.1:0-7588 GCA_036507975.1 Ruminiclostridium sp. | reverse complement strand
AAGGCTTGGGAACTATTTGAACTAATTAACCCAATCAATCATACCAGCAATCACAGGGATTATTCCAGATATAAGGTGGAGCCATATGTTATAGCAGCAGATGTTTACGCTGTCTATCCCCACACCGGAAGAGGTGGGTGGTCATGGTATACCGGCTCTGCCGGATGGATGTATCGTGCAGGACTTGAGTATATTCTAGGCTTTCAGAAAAACGGTGACACTGTCATTATGGATCCCTGCATTCCTGCTAAATGGAGAGATTACTGCATTACATACAAGTTTCTTGATACAACCTATCATATCAAGGTGAATAACCCGCAAGGGCTAAATAAAGGGGTTAAGGAGATATTTATGGACGGAAAAATATCAGCGGAAAATCGTATAAACCTTGTAAACGATGGAATTTCCCATGACGTTGAAGTGTTAATGGGAACTGGTGATACAATATGACTTATTGTATACGCCGTCAAACACCACCCAAACCTTTTTGCCTTTCATCTCATTGGGCAGGGTAAATCTGGTGCAATACCAGCCGATACCACAACCTCGTAAAGATGAAGATATCCAATATAAAGATAAAATATTGGTGAAAATATGATATTTTGAAACGATAATACTTGTATTCCGAAATTATTAAAAGTATAATAGCGTTGATTAATAATTAAAACGTTTTCAAAATTTTTTATGAGGTGAACGTAATGGTATATCAAATAACTTGTGGTAATTCCAATGCAAAAGTAAGTACAAAGGGAGGAGAGTTAATCTCATTTATTAATGACGGTGTTGAATTTGTTTGGATCGGCAATGCTGAATATTGGTCTGGACAAGCACCGGTTTTATTTCCAACAGTAGGTTCTTTAATAAATAGAGAAACTGAAATTAGCGGCATAACATATAAAATGAAAAAGCATGGCTTTGCAAAAATAAATGAATTTGAGTTAATTAATTTGACTAAAGACAGTGTTATATTCTCGTTAAAATCAAATGAGGAAACAAAGACCGTTTACCCATTTGATTTTGAGTTACGAATAATTCACACTATTTTTGTTGACGGTTTTAAGACTGAATATCAAGTTGTTAATAATGATAAAGGTGAAATATTATTTGGTATTGGTGGTCATGCGGGTTTTAACTGTCCATTATTCAAAAATACGCAATTTGCTGATTATATTATTGAATTTGAGAAAGCAGAAAACGGTCCGATTTATTACACGAGAACTGATGACTGCGATGGAATCATTCATCGTGAAGACAGATTCATCGAGCTTGAAGGTAAAGACGAGTTAAAACTTGACTATTCACTATTCGATAAAGATGTTATAGTAATTGATAATATTAAATCAAATACTATAAAACTTTTATGCAACAAGAACAATAAGGGACTTGAATTTAAAATGAATGGGTTTAATTCAATAGGCTTGTGGACACCTCCGTTTAAAAAAGCTCCATTTATTTGCCTTGAACCTTGGACGGTAAATCCTGATTTTAGCGATAATACAGGGAAATTTAGCGAGAAGCCGAATATTACCAAGTTATCACCAAACGGTGAATTTTCTGTTTCTTATGAAATGAAAATAATATAAAGAACTATTTGGCAAGATTAACGATTGACTTAGTATTTGTGATCAATCCTAAAATCCAGCAGAGAAACAGGAAAAATCGCTATATCGGCTGTTTCAGAGAGCCTTGAGGGTTGCCATGTTGAAATAAATGTGAACTACGTATAAACAATCATTAAAATATCTCTACATTATACGGAATGGCTCAAATTAGCATTTAACATCTTATTGGACATGTGCTATAATAGACGTATAATTAAGATTACATAGATATTTTATAACTTTATGCATTTCTAAGGTTTACAGAAGAGGTTTGTCAGGCAAATATTTTCAATTGTGTTTCTGATGATGCATACACAATATTAAAAATAGAGGAGAAAATAAAATGGGCGATAAGAGTATAAAAAAAGAAGAAAAAAAGAAGAGGAAAAAAGATGATGTAACAACTTCTATTTCCTCACCATCGGTAAGAACTGTCACTACTCAACCAGAATTAATTACAAAAAAGAAAAAGCCTAAGTAATTGTTACAAATGAAAAAACAACCGCACTAAATTTTCTTTTGTTTTATAAAGTTGAAGAATTGACATTTGTAAAACAGAACGGCATACTGTATATATTACAGTATGCCGTTCTGTTTACAATAAAAATGTACTGGCTATATACAAGGAATTAGAAAGTGTATTATAGTTACCTCAATGTAACTTGTTTAAAAAATTGCCGCAAAAACCGGCTAATAATAAATGGAGGTACTGCTATGATAAATAATCAGCTTTATAAGGCAATCTTCACGAGGAAGTCCATCCGTAAATACGAAATGACGCCGCTTCCTGCAAACACTCTTGTGGAGTTGCAGAAATTCGCGAGTACTGTAAAAGTACTGGATGAAAGTATCAAGTATGAGCTTTCTTATCTTCGTACTGACGATGTAAAAAATCTACTGCCCATTAAAGCTCCTCACTATATCTGTCTTTATTCCGAGAAAAAAGGCGGCTATTTGATGAATGCAGGGTTCGTTTTACAACAACTTGACCTATATCTTTCTGCCCATAATTTGGGGAGTTGCTGGCTTGGCATGGCAAGACCGTCTAAACAGGCAATGGAACCAAAATACGGAATGGAATTTGTAATTATGCTCGCCTTTGGCAATAGTAATGAGCTGGTTCATAGAGTAGATATTTCTGCATTTATTAGAAAAAGCATATCAAACATTTCCAAAATAGCTGGTGCAGACGAACTACTTGAACCTGTGCGTCTTGCTCCATCCGCCTCCAACACGCAGCCATGGTTTTTTAGCGGAAACGTTGAAGAAATTACAGTGAGTCGTGAAAAGCTCAACATTATTAAAGCCCCACTGTACGGCAAAATGAATCAGATTGATATTGGAATTGCCTTGTGTCACCTTTGGCTGTCACTTGAAAATCAGGGCAAAAGTGTGGCATTTGACTTTGAAAAAGCGATTGCCCCTAGTGGTTATGAATTTATGGTGAAAGTCAAAGTTGGGAGTAATTAGATATGCTGACGAGATTAAATATAAAAAATAATGATGAGCTATCTATTTTAGGTTTCGGCTGTATGCGACTACCAACCAAAAATGGAGGCATTGATGAACCCAGAGCCATCTACCCGCTTGCTTTTCCTGTTACAATGATAAGTATCTTATGGCAGACAAAATGGCTCGGTTTAAATATATGCAAATTTTAGGTGGCATGGCAGCTAAGCCTGCAAACGCTTCGCAGTGCAAGGGCTGTGGCAAATGTGAAAGCCATTGCCCTCAAAAAATTGCTATTAGAGAAGAGCTCAAAAAGGTAAGCCATGAGATGGAGGGTATATTATACAAACCTATTGTAGGGATTATTCGGAAAATCATGAAGGTGAAATAACTTTAAAATTTCTAATTCTGCAATTTCTTATACTTACAAAACGCTTGATAATATTTGGACTTTATCTAATGAATTGGAGAAAAAATGAAACGAACTGATTATATTTCATGGGACGAATATTTTATGGGCATTGCACTGCTTTCTGCTCAGCGGAGCAAAGACAGCGGAACACAGGTTGGTGCCTGCATTGTAAATACTGAAAATAAAATTTTATCTGTTGGCTATAACGGTATGCCAATTGGTTGTGATGATAATGCTATGCCTTGGAAAAAGGAAGGAAATCCTCTTGAAACAAAATATATATATGTTTGCCATGCAGAATTAAATGCAATTTTAAATAATGGTGGAGGTTCTCTAAAAGGAGCTAAGTTATACACAACGCTCTTTCCTTGTAACGAGTGTGCAAAAGCAATAATTCAGAGTGGGATTAAAGAGGTAATTTATTTGTCTGATAAATATGCAAACTCAGATTCGGTTATTGCCTCTAAAAAGATGTTTGATATGGTTGGAATCTCCTATGAAAAATATGAATCTAGTGGCAAGAAGATGGAATTAGAACTGTAAGAAATAAACAGGACACCTATAATGTCGATAGACAAGATAATCTGATTTGCATAAATTCTGATACTGCGTGAAGAACACTAAAATCGAATACATTTTATAAATTCCGTTTCTATTTAAATTGCCATTACTTTTTTGTGATGGCAATATTTTTCTACAATCATTCACTTATATTATTTAGGAACATTTTGATTGCTGAAGAACGATGTGGTAATTCTATAATATGTGCATTTAGGTTTACTATTAATAAAAAGTGTGATATATTAATTTAGAAATGAAATATGAGAAATTAATATAATCGATTTTACACTTTTTAATTTAAGCCGAATTAAAGGGAGCGTTTTTATGCTACCGAGATTAAATCAATTTAAAATTTTATTATTATCGCACTATAATGCGATGCGGCTAAAAAAAAGTATTTATTATAATTGGCACACTGGTTTTACTCACAAGTCTTTTAAGCTTTATCTTATTAAACGTCTTAACTAATATATATGATAAACAGCTTATTAAAAACTCATCAACATTACTTAATTTGTATTCAACCAATGTTGAAAACGAGTTGAGAAAAGTCGAAAATTTAACTTTTGACATACTCACGAGCGATACGATGCAAAACGAAATGCCATCAATAAACCAGATTACTTCATCGTATGAAAAAAAACAATCTATAGATTCCATGATTAATTATCTTCTAAATCAGGCATTTACACAGCAATATATAGCTTCCATCACTTTGATTGACAATAATGGTATATCCTATTCAGTTGGCAATAGCACAATAGATTACAGTAACGATATACTAAGCACAATAGAGAAGAAAGTCAAAGATAATGCTGGAGCATTAGTATGGCTTGAGCCTCAGGGCGATAATCGTTTTCTGGTGGCTGCAAGAGAGATTCGTTCAATGTATGGATTGCAAGATTTATGCACTTTAATTGTTAGAATTGATCCTAACACACTCGTTAACTGGGTATCAAATATGTCTCATCTTATGAAATAATATTTTTATTGATTGGAGACTTTATATGAACAAGTTATTTTCAAAGATCTACGGGGGTGAAGCGGCATGCACCATTGGTAATTCAATGGGGGATGTAACAGAGGCACTCACATATCAGCAAATTGAGGAGCGCTGGGGATTTGTAGATAAGTTGCTTCCTCAGACAAAGTGGGGGAATGATGGAAGTTTAACAGACAAAATATTGAAACAACAGTTTGGACCTGATCTGGTGTATCATGCTCATCAAAGATTGCCGGGAACTACTGAGGACGGTCATGAAAGGCATCGCCTTTGCACAAACGCTGTTATTAAAAAGGGTGGACGTATCGATATCGTGGACCTTGCAAAAACATGGATTGAGGATATCAATCCTGATAATTTCGGGTATTTGTTAGGACCTCAGGATCAGGTAATCTATTATGCTTTAAAAGCAGGAGTTCCTCCCTGGGAGGTTGGCAGGTCTGCATCCTGGCCTGGACTGATTGGAACTTCCAAAATGATTTTACCTATAGGTATGGTCAATGCCTGCAACCCTGAGCAGGCGGCACAGGATGCTTTTGAGCTTGGAAGACTTAAAGATGTACGAGGTGTAAAAGGTAATTATTCGCTAGAAGTATGTGCGGGTCTTGCAGCCGCTGAAGCAGAAGCACTTAAAACTGATGCCACGGTAGACAGCGTTATTTCAACTGCTCTGTCGTACCTTTCAGATGTACCACGCGCAGAGGTTGAAATGGGAATTAGCTGGGCTAAAAATGTGAACAGTTGGAAAGATTTAAGGCCGCTTTATCAAGAAAAGTACAATGGGCATTCAATATCGGATGCTGTAGAAGTATTATCAAGTGGTCTTGCCTGCTTCTATATGGCTCATGGGCAGCCCAGAGAAGCGATACTTTACGCCGTTAACCTTGGAAGAGATACCGACTGTAAGGCTTATGTGGCCGGAGGACTGGCAGGTTCATTGAAAGGAATAGAATCTGTACCTGAAGAGTGGGTAAAGACGATAGAACAGGAAGTAGTGAATGATATTTATACGGTATCTACAAGTACTGCAAGGAAAACAGCTGAGGGAATTTACAAAGCGGCAATAAACACTCTAAACAAGGCTAAGCAGACTGTAAGCATGGTGGATGAACTGCTTGATTAACAGTTGCAATTGTCACAGGCAGTGCATGGAAATCCAGCATAGCTGCCATTGCTATATTCGAAAAAGGAGAAAATGCAATGATAAGAGAAAATAAAATTAAAATTGCTTTGAAAGAAGGCAAAAGCTTAATAGGCACCTTTGTAAAAGCAACTGATCCAGCAGTGATAGAAGTATTGGGATTGGCAGGTTTTGATTTCGTTATTATCGATAACGAACATACGTCCATGAACAAGGAGAGTATGGTTGGTCTGATACGAGCCGCCGATATAAGCGGCATGGACACCGTTGTACGGGTAGGACAAAATAATGCAATGGAAATCCTACAGGCTCTCGATGCAGGTGCTATGGGTGTACAGGTACCACAAATAGACTCCAAAGCTGAAGCCCAATCAGTCGTTGACAGAGTGAAGTATGCCCCTATCGGTAAGAGAGGTTATGCGTCAAGCCAGCGATCGGCAGGATACGGTTTCATGAATGCAAAAGAATATGGTGAACTGTCCAATAAAAACACATTGGTTGTTTGCTACTGTGAAACGCTGGCAGCAATAAACAATCTGGATGATATTTTAACTGTGGATGAGATAGATGTAATATTCATAGGACCCTATGATTTGTCACAGGCACTCGGTGTTTTGGGTGAACCGGAACATTCTAGAGTAAAGGAAGCTGTTGATGGTATCATTGCCAAAGTAACGGCTGCTAACAAAGCTGTTGGGATCATCGCTTCCGATGCAGAGCAGACCCAAAAGTGGATAGATAAGGGTGTGCAGTTTATATCCTTAAACTCAGATCTAGGTATGATCGCTTCCCTCGGAAAGCAGTATATTAAGAGCCTTAAAAAGTAGTTTTACACCGTCCTGCCATACAAATGAAGGCAAGGTGAGATAGAGCTCTATTGATCAGTGGTAATGATTGGAATAAATGTTATGCACGACGTAATTGAAATTTTACTAGCTCCAGTGAAAAATTGTTGAAATTGTATGACAAAATGCAAACATCCACAATAAGGAATGGCGATCATTTTTGGTATTCGAGCGTTTTACACGATGTTGCAGCTTCCAACATGATTGCATTTGCCATCATGTTGGAAGCTGGAATATTTTACGGTATAAATTATTCCATTTCATTCTATTGTCGGCAGTATGAGAGCAAGCGGATATGATTATCCTTTAGCTTTACAAAAGGCTAAAGGAGTAAGGTAGCCTATGCAGTTATTTTGCTCCAAGTTGCCATAATTTACAATACTAATCTGCAATTTCTTGAAATATTAGATAATCACCTTAATTGTAGACATACCTCCCCCACCCCAAAAGCCTAAATCATATATTCAGTTTCGAAAAGCTTAAGTTGTGTTGAAAATCAGTTTCCTATCATATTTCAAAAAATATAAACCTTTTATCAAAAGTCGGATCAATTCTCGTTGAGTTGGAATGATCTTT
>DATCID010000201.1:0-31448 GCA_036507975.1 Ruminiclostridium sp. | reverse complement strand
AAAGGTTAAAAAGGTTAAAAAGGTTAAAAAGGTTAAAAAGGTTAAAAAGGTTAAAAAGGTTAAAAAGGTTAAAAAGGTTAAAAAGGTTAAAAAGGTTAAAAAGGTTAAAAAGGTTAAAAAGGTTAAAAAGGTTAAAAAGGTTTAGAAAGGTTTAAAAAGGTTTAGAAAGGTTTAAAAAGGTTTAAAAAGGTTTAAAAAGGTTTTAACAAAGGTTTAATAGTTACGTCGGCAAAAGCCGACGCACCATAACTATTCACCATTCACCATTCACTATTCACTAAGGTTTTATCCATTCACTAAGCTTTTGAATAATATCGTTTATTTTACATAAAATAAACGATATTATAACCCCACTGGAAAGTACAAAACAAATAATTAGATTAGTTATCCACAGCAGTGAGAAGTACAATAATACGTTATTCACAGACTTATGCACATTATCCACATGCCCGTTTGAACAGGATAATAACATTAACATAATGCGTCAAACACTTGATTTACGGCATGTTCGGAAATCTGTACAATGTTTTTTGTTCAATATTAACATATCAATATATTATAAAAGACAGCTAATTCAGAAGTTATCAACAAAAGAGGCGTGGATATCAAATCCCACACCTCTTTTGCTTCTATTATTCTTCTTCATCGTCATCTACTTGTACATTGTCATTTGTCACAAGTTTTTTCTCAGCCTCATCCAATTTCTCCAAATAATCATCGATGAGGTCTACCGCATCCGCTTTGCTCATAATATCGAAATCAGTATCGCTGATATCCTCAGACAATTGATCCGCAAGCTCCCTAATGTATTCGACCTGCTTGGATGTAGCTAACTCAATCAATGATTTAATATGCTGATTGCATTTCTTGTTAGTACAGCTACCAACTATCTTCAATGAGCCACATTTGTTGCAAAATTCCATTAAATATCACCCCGCAATTATCACTTTAGAAAAACTATTATTTAATCAGGCACGAAAGCCCTTTGCGTCCAAGGCACAAATCAAAAAATAGATAATATACATTATAATACGTGCTAATGATTTTAATGTAAATATATAATTTCTATTTCTTAATAATTTTCTATACCTACTATATATACTCAAGCAAATAATTACAAGCATTACCCTACATTTCCTAAGAAAAAATATACAAATACTACTTTTCAGCTATGCGCCTCAATAGTTTACCTACTGACTTATAAACCAAGAGAACTACAACAGAGTTTATTCCAGCCTTCATCAAATTAAAAGGTAGTAGTACAGGAACAATAAGCTTTATGACATCACTAACCGGTATCCCTGTAAATAGGGGATAAAAAATCAGGTTCAAAGGAATCATTATAGCTGTCATAGCAATACTTCCACAAATCAGGCCAATTATAGCCATTTTTAAGGTTTTCTTTCTAGAATATATTGCTGCGGCAATACCAACAAGCGCCGTTGCAGCAAAAATGTGCATTATACAGCCGACCCAGCCACTGCCACTACTAACTGTTAGAGCCTGAACAACGGATGTAACTATAGCTAGGATGATACCTGCTACAGGTCCGAAAATAAATCCGCCAATCAGAATAGGAATATCACCTGCATCGTATTCCAAAAATGGTGCTGGTGGAAATGGGATTCTCAATACTAGAATAAGAACAATTGAAATGGCCATCAAAATCCCCATCGTGGTAAGCTTCTTGATTTTACTTCGATTCATACAAAATTCCCCCTTTAGGTTAGATAATTGTATGCGTATTTACAGAATATTTTAGCGAAAGAAATATAAAAGCTCTGTGAATGAAATCCACAGAGCTACAAGTCGGCAATTTAAAACGCCAATTCTTCTTCCATCCAGACTTTACTGTCGGCCACGGGATCTCACCATGTCTGCTTTCGCTCGCGGGCTAATGCAATCGCTGCACATTACCGCCGGTAGGGAATCTCACCCTGCCCTGAAGATACGCAATATTAAATTAATAAATACTATATTAGTATCGTTAAAATTATAACACTAAAAATGAAAAAACGTCAAGAGAATATGCTGGCAAAATGTAGAAACATCTTGACACTGTTAACATATTTTTAAAACATAAGGCAATAATTATAACTACTGCTGTTAGAAAAATGGTAAATGTGTTAAAATAAATATACAAACATAGTTTTTGAATTAAAAATATAGTTCTTGTGGAGGATTTTATGAAGGTAAGAAAAGCAATAATCCCGGCTGCAGGGCTTGGAACTAGATTTTTACCTGCTACAAAAGCACAGCCTAAAGAAATGATTCCTATAGTGGACAAGCCTACAATACAGTATATTGTAGAAGAAGCTGCTGCTGCTGGCATCGAGGATATACTTATTATATCAGGAAGAAATAAAAGGGCTATTGAGGACCATTTCGACAAATCATATGAGCTAGAAGAGGAACTGCATCGCAAGGGGAAACAAGAGCTTTTGAGTGTAGTTGAAAACATATCAAATATTGCGAACATACACTATATCAGGCAGAAGGAAGCAAAGGGCCTCGGACATGCTATCTACTGTGCAAAGTCATTTATAGGAGATGAGCCTTTTGCAGTCTTGCTTGGAGATGATATAGTTGATTCAAAAACACCGTGTATTAAGCAGCTCATGGGCGTATACAATGAATATCAAACCACTATTTTAGGAGTTCAAAAGGTACCCCTTCAGGAGGTATGTAAATATGGTATCATTGCAGGTAACCAGATAGATGAGAGAGTATATAAGGTAAAGGGCTTAGTTGAGAAGCCTGAGATTGAGAAGACCCCATCAACTATCGCAATGCTGGGAAGATATATTATTTCCCCCAGAATTTTTGAGTTTCTAGAGTCAGCTAAACCAGGTAAAAATGGAGAGATATGGCTGACTGATGCGCTGGAAAAATTGATGGAGAGAGAAGCCATGTATGCCTATGATTTCGAGGGTGACAGATATGACGTGGGAGATAGAATAGGCTTTCTAAAAGCAACAGTTGAGTTTGCTCTCAAGAGAGCGGATCTAAGTGAAGAGTTCACCGCCTTCCTGAAAAACAGAGTAGAGCAATTGCCGTAAAACCAGGGGAGAGCAACTTCTTAAAACCAGTGAAAAGTGAATGGTGAATAGTGAAAAGTTATGGTGCGTCGACTGATGTCGACGGATTTTATTAAAATAGGTCGGCTGAAAGCCGACCTTCCTTAACTATTCACTATTCACTTTTCACCATTCACTGTCTTTGAACCTCAATGCCCTTGAACTACCCTTCCCTGCCCTTGAACTTGAACTTGATCTTCCCTTCCCTTAGTTAAACGATTTAAACTGATAAGTAACCGTATCTCCCTTTGCCTTAACCGTGACAAACTTGGCGGCACTTTTATTCTTGTCAGTAAAGCCTACGTTATCAAAGCCTGTAGTTGAAATATACTTAATTCCACGCTCGGTATAGCTTGAGTTGGACGAACCATTGTAGAATACCCAAACATTTTTGTCTACATTCTGCTTCTTATAGTTTGTAAGCGTTTCCTTTAAGAGTGCACCTTCCTGAGCATCATTGAAGCTAGCTGGGTCTTTTGCAAGGAACACAAACAGGTTCTTGCCAGTAAAGGAGCTAAGCTGATCCTTTAGCCATGACCACTGATATGAACTAGTAAGTCTCAGGCCACCTTTTGTGGTGTTGAGCTGAATCAGCCTGTTACCATTCATGTCAAGAGCTTTGTAGCCTACAGCTGTTGATAGCAGAGGTGTCTTCACACTTGGTGAAAGATTATCAACGCTACCTACTACCACTGAAGCTTGCAAATACTTATTAATCCGATTTGAAAGAGTACTTAGCATAGTTGTCTGAGTCTTGTTCTTTGCTACAGTGTATGCGGATGCTTGTCCAAATACTGAAAAGCTCAACGAGTCTGCACCCGAAACATAGCGTTCTACATTGCTTTCATCTTTTGGAACAGTACTGCTTGCTGTTTTTGTGGCAACTACCTCTGGATATCCAGTATATACCATTGTGAGGTTGTCAAAATACAAAGTGCCAGATGCTGTATGTTTTGTTGCCTCAACGGCAAATACATTAGTTACCTTTTTGGGATTATTTATATCATCAAGCGAAACCTCAAGGTATTTCCAGCCTGTCCAGGTTATTCCCTTTGCAAAGTACTCACTTTTATAATTGCCTTTTGTATCGTATACTGTTGCGCCAATCCATACAGGTTTCTTTGCTGAACTATACGCCCACATACCAAGCTTTGTTGTGTTAGTGTCCAAAATATAGCCACCGTTTGGGAGATTTACGTAAGCTGCTCTGTTGGTTTTTAGTTCCTTTGAAAAATTGTAAGTTAGCTTTCCTGAATAAGGTGCTGATTTATATACATTTGTAGCTGGGGCATACTTTGCTGTTACAGCTTTTGAGGATACCACAAGCTTCAGGGCGTTTGAGCTAAAATTCTCTATAACCTTTGTCAAACCAGTCTGCTTTAGTGATACAGGGCAATAAACAGAAGCTCCTGCAAAGGTTGCGCGAACATAGCCAGTACCGGTTTTACCAGCAGTGAAAATATTTGAAGCAACTGTTCCTACATTACCACTAACACTCCATTTGACATGAGAAGGGACAATACTAGCACTATAGCCATTTTTGTTCAATCCCGTTAAAGCAAAAGTAGTTGACTTCCCAGCGTCAGTATTTAAAAGATCGTAGTTTAAATCCAGCTTGACAGGTGCACTCAGAACACTAATTGGACAAGTACCCACTACAGTGTCCCCAAGCTTTGCTGTAACAACTGCCTCGCCAACTGAGGTTGGATAAAAGGTGTTGTCTATAAAGGTACCATTAACACCTGTTACAGACCATATTATATCTTTAGTATTAATGTTAGCTGGATTCATATATTGGTCAAGACCCCTAGCGTTAAAAGCTCGGGAAGTGTTGACGAAAACATTTGGTTCATAAGCTGTCACAAGAAGAGTATTAACGATGCCTTTAGGTGCTGTAGAGAAAATACCTAGTGCGTTAGATACGGGTCTTGCAGAGCCATCTGAAGGTGTATTTACAGTGCTGAGGCCAGTAGTTCCTGATTCTCTTGCAACCATTGTGGTGGAACCGCCACCATCAAAATTAATTGCATTTGCACATCCAAGTTCCTTCATATAATCAGCCAATTCTGCCTGAGTCATGCCAATACTAGTGCCTGACCTACCATCTACAGCGACCACTATCAGGGTCTTGCCATCCGCAGTGGTACCTAAAGCAGTGCTTGGTTGTCTGGTGTTGGCAGCAGCAGGATATTTAGTGAAATTGCTGATTACTTTGCCGTCTTGAACCAGAAGGCTACCTCCGGTGAGAGCCATCTTCATATTGCTTGAGTCTACATTCATTGAAATATCATAACCAACGAGATCGCCTATTTTAAAGCTATCCAAAAGAACTTTGCTATGGCTTGAAGAAGCCAGAACAACAAAACCGTTTTTAGGGATTTCAACTCCTGGTAGGTTTGGCCTAAATTCCTTTACAAGGCCATCCTCTACTACCATTTCAAGCCAGTCTGGGTATCCAGCTGTGGCACCTGGCGTTTTGCTACCCCATTTGGAGTCAACTATTTGCATTCCGTTAAAGGTTCCATTGTATCTGTTGTAGGCTGCAACGGGTTTTCTTTCTCCCATTGATGTTATTAATTCAACCTTTGTGTTCCAATATGCATATAGTGCATTGTTCATCTCATCTAGAGAAAAGGTAGCCAGATCTGTGTTGTTTCTAGTAGCTGCAAGGTCGAATACGCCAGATGACATAATGGGACCATATGCATAGCCAGAGCCCATGTCAAAGTAGCTGCCATTGACTGCAGCGATAGCTCCACTAGTTTTGGCAAGGTTGCTCACGCTGGTGAGCTTAGATGAAGAAGTCTTGTTAACAATGCTATCCACCTTGACATATTCATTTAACAAATCTATTTTGAGTACATCGATTTTTATCCAACCACTTGTAGTAAAGCGATTATATTTCTCCAAAACTACTCCAGAAGTAACAGTTTGTTTTTCCACCGTTTGATTAATAACTTGTGGTGCAGCAAAAACATTGGTACTAAAGGAAACCAGTAATAAAGCTAACACTAATAAAAGTGTCAAACTTCTTCTTATGTATTTATTCATTTAATATTTATACCCCCAAGAAAAAAATTTAATTACTCATGCCAGCCATTAATAAAGCATGGACTTTTTACAATAGGAAGCTGCTGTGATTTTCGTCAGTGTATATAAGTGGTTTAATCAGATATAAGCCTGTCTTTTCAACATCTTCTATCATATTGTAGTACTGAATAGCTCTTCTTATCTGTCCTAAAATACGCTGTATATACACCCCTCCTTTGAACTTTGGCTTAGCTTTATTATAAAAAACCTGCTATGATGTATCAAGTCAAATATCATTTCAATTGTATTACATATGAAAAATTTGCTAACAAAGGCAGATATTATAGCCTCTCTGCGCTCTGTCTAAAGTCGTTAAAATAGGACTATTAATAATAATTATAGGGAGGGTAATAAACTGGCGCAATTATGAGAATATTAAAGAAATAGCACGATAAATTCAAATATATATACAAAACTGACATTGATAATATTTTTTGACTATAGTACAATACTTTTGCGCTTGAGAATCTCAAGTAGGTATTTTACGGGGTGTAGCGCAACTGGCAGCGCGCTTGGTTTGGGACCAAGATGCTGGAGGTTCAAGTCCTCTCACTCCGACCAATAGATAATAACTCCTCAATTTTGAGGAGTTATTTTTTTCGTATGTATATATATAATTATGATATAATTATTTCAAGAAAACAGATAGGAAGTAAGTTTTTAATAAGAGGATATATGAGAATAACATTAGCTCATATGGTTGATGATAATACACATAATATAAAAATAATGAATAAATAAAAGGAGTGTGCTTTTATGCCATTTCCGCAAGAAGAAAGACAATACACGTATGCAGACTACTTAACATGGCCAGAAGATGAAAGATGGGAAATTCTTGATGGTGTACCTTATATGCAAGCAGCACCATCTAGAATTCATCAAGAAATTTCTGGTGAGCTTCTTAGACAGCTTGCAAACTATTTGCTGGGGAAACCCTGTAAGGTTTATCATGCTCCATTTTGTGTAAGGCTGGATGTTGAAAAAGACGATAATGAAATTAAAAATGTAGTTGAACCTGATATAACTATTATTTGTGATAGTTCCAAGCTTGATGAAAAAGGCTGCAATGGTGCTCCTGATTTGATAGTTGAAGTAATGTCGCCATCTTCTGTAAAAAAAGACAGGTTTACGAAGTTTAATGAGTATGAAATGGCTGGTGTAAAAGAATACTGGATTGTAGAACCAGAAGGAATTGTAAGTGTTTTCATATTACAGTCAGACGATAGATATGGAAGACCAGAAATGTACACAGATGAAGATAAAATAACTGTATCCATATTCCCAGATTTAATAGTAGATTTGAGTATTGTTTTTCCTGCTTAACACTTTCCAAGTTGGCATTGACTATATAAAAGAACAGGAAAAATTTGATTGAATCCACCTAAATACTATATAATATGAAATGCAATCATTAAAGCAATTGAGAGTAGCGTAAGCAGAAAAGTTATGTAAATGAGGTTTTGAATTTATGAGGAATTTTTTAAAAGTTCTAGGACTGAGTGTGCTAGATGCTGCGATAATAATAGTTATGCTAGTAACTATAGTAAGATGGAAGCTTCCTATGACTTGGATGTACGTTGTTTATGGAAGCTCTGCCATTATATTTCCTCTGGCAGTGCTATTATTATACAGTAGGTTTTTTGGACGAGAGACGCTGGTTGTTGTGCCCCTCAGCTTGATACTTGCGACACTATATTCACTGGGCGTTTCGATGTATAGCTATTATGGAAGTAGTAGCTTTTCTGGGATGTTTGGGGAATTGATGTATTTTATATACTTTTTGCCTTCAATTATATATTGCGGAGTGGGCTGGGTGATTTTTGCCATTATTTTAAGGATGATGAGAGATCCCCGCAGAAGAGAACAGTAGAATAGGTAGCGTAGCTGTATATTTACTTGAAAATATGTTCATGTTTTATATAATACTAATTCGCATTAAAACATTTGCTAACCGTTTAAATGCAAACTAGTATAGGAATAAAAAAGGAGAAGTTTGTTCAATGAAGACTCAGAGTATAGGTTTTTTGGATTCTGGCTTTGGTGGAATTACGGTGTTGAGCGAGGCATTAAGGCAGCTTCCTAATGAGAACTACATATACTATGCAGATACAGAGCATGTTCCCTATGGAACAAAGACTAAGGAAGAGGTTCGAAGATATGTATTCGAGGCAGTAGAGTTTCTGGTTAAGAAGGGGATAAAAGCTCTTGTTGTAGCGTGCAATACTGCCACCAGCATAGCAGTTAGAGATTTGCGGGGCATGTATTCTTTCCCAATAGTGGGAATGGAGCCTGCTGTGAAGCCTGCAATTCAAAACGGAAATGGCAAAAGAGTGCTTGTTTTGGCAACGCCTCTAACACTTAATGAAGAGAAATTTCACAATCTGGTGCAAAAAGTAGACCATGAGCATGTAGTGGACTATCTTGCATTTCCTGAATTAGTTGAGCTAGCTGAGAATATGATATTTGATCACAAAAAAGTTATCCCTATCATAAAAGAAAAGTTGTCAAGCTACGACATGAATTGCTACGAAACATTTGTTTTAGGCTGTACACACTTTCCGATATACAGAAATGCCTTTAAAGAGGTGCTTCCTGCACACATAGACATTATAGATGGAAGCGTCGGAACCATTAGGTATTTAAAGCACCTGCTTGATGAGCAAGATATTTTTAATACTCAAAAAACTGGAGGCCAGATAATGTATTTTGACTCTGGGATACAGATTGATAATGAAGAAAGACTAAATACATTCAATTGGCTTCTATCAGAATGCTAAGGGGCAACTAAAAAATGTGAAATTCACGACTTTGCTGTAACATATATTATCCCGTTAACATAAAATGTATTGTATTAAATAATATTCTATGTTTTGGAAGGAGCGGATAATATGTCAGAAGAATGTTTCAATAACAGCGAAGGCCTTATTTTAAATGGTGACCTTACTTGTGCGATGGCAAGATATATCGGCCAGACAGTTACTATATTCACTACTAGCGGTGGAATGTCAGGGTGCGGCTTTACAGGAGTACTTCTTGGAGTAAATGAGTGCTTTATAAAGCTATTGACCCAGATCGGTCCAGCACCAGGCTGCGCAATTGGAAATGCCTGCAATGGGACACCATATGCAAATGGTATGGGATGCATGGGGGACTCTGGAAACATGAATAACCAAAACCCTATTGGAACAGTTGGCTCTGTAACAGATATACCTATTTGTAGCATTGCATGCTTCACTCACAGTGCTATCTAGCCAAGATGTCTTACATTGATGTTTTTGAAAAAGCTTAAGCCTGCCAATGTCGCAGGCTTAAGCTTTTTCTGTATAACAAAATTTTCCCAATAAAATTTATTTTTTTAAACAAGGAAAAAGTATAATATATGTAGAATTATTTTGGTACAATATAATGAATAGTATAACTGCAAGTTAATTGACAAAATGACTTTACCGGGAGTTGATGCAATGATTAAGAAAGAAATGATAGCGTTATTGCTTGCCGGAGGACAAGGGAGCAGACTTGGAGTCCTCACAAAAAATGTAGCAAAGCCTGCCGTCTTATACGGTGGGAAGTATAGAATAATTGATTTTTCACTAAGCAACTGCATAAATTCAGGCATTGATACTGTAGGTGTATTGACTCAGTATCAGCCGCTCAAGCTAAATTCTCATATCGGAATAGGTAAGCCTTGGGACATGGACAGGATGGATGGGGGAGTGACAATACTTTCACCTTATCTAAAGGCTGATAGTGGTGAATGGTTCAAAGGTACTGCAAATGCTGTATATCAGAACATTCAATACATAGATAAATATTCTCCACAGTACGTAATTATTTTATCTGGAGACCACATCTACAAGATGGATTATTCCAAAATGCTTGATTTCCACAAGGAAAGCAATGCTGATGCAACCATTTCTGTTATAAATGTGCCCCAGGAAGAGGCAAGCCGATATGGAATTATGAATTGCCATGAGAACGGCAAGATATATGAATTCGAGGAGAAACCCGAAAATCCAAAGAGTACACTTGCTTCAATGGGTGTATATATTTTCAATTGGGATGCACTTAGAGAGTATCTAATAAAGGATAATGACTGGGCTGAGTCCGAAAGCGATTTTGGCAAGAATATTATTCCTGCCATGCTTAGGGATGGTAAGAGCATGTGGGCTTATCAATTTTCTGGCTACTGGAGAGACGTTGGTACAATACAGGCTTTCTGGGAATCAAACATGGATTTGGTCAGCAGAATTCCAGAATTTAACTTATACGATTATGAGTGGAAGATATACACACCAAATCCAGTAAAATCAGCACATTATTTAGGCTCCTCGGCATGTGTCAAAAAATCCATGATTGCTGAGGGCTGCACTGTATACGGAACTGTTATAAACTCCATAATATTTCCTGGGGTTACTATTGAAGAGGGCGCAGTGATACAAGACTCGATAGTAATGTCAAACTCCACAGTTTGCAAAAACGTTTCATTAAATAGATGTATTGTCAGCGAATGGGTTACCGTTGGAGAGAACTCAAAGCTAGGTGAGGGCGAGGCTATAGATAATGAGTACAAGCCTGGCATATACAATTCCGGCATAACTGTAGTTGGTGAAAATGCCTGTATACCTCAAGGCGCAATAATAGGCAAAAATGTTATGATAGATATAGGCGCAAGCGCAGAGGACTTTACTTCATTAATTGTGGAGTCTGGCAAAAGTGTATTCAAAGGTGGTGTTGCTGAATGAAAAACGTTATGGGAATAATATTGTCTGGCGGAAAGACCACAAAGCTAAAAGAGCTTTCAACAATGAGGTCCAGCCCTGCAGTTCCAGTAGGTGGTAAATATAGAGCCATTGATTTTGTTCTTTCAAACATGGTCAATTCGGGTATCACAAATGTAGGAGTAATCACTCAATACAACTTCAGATCTTTGATGGATCACTTGGGTTCTGGAAAGGAATGGGATCTAGATAGGAAAAACGATGGGTTATTTATATTCCCACCCTTTCTTTCTGATGAAAACTCAGGCTGGTATAGAGGTACGGCTGATTCCATGTACAATAACCTTACCTTCTTAAAAAGAAGTAATGAAGAGTATGTAGTTATTTCACAGGGCAACTGTATATACACCACAACCTTCGATGATATGCTAAGAGCGCACAAGGAAACTGATGCTGATATAACAATAGCATATAGAGATATGAATGATATTGCTATAGATGAGCTTACCAATATGGGTATTTTACAAGTGGATAGCACCGCAAGGGTAATAGACTTTCAGGAAAAGCCTATGAATCCCAACTCACTCAATGGCTCGCTTGGCACTTATTTGATCAAAAGAGAGTTACTTATATCCTTGTTAGAAGAAAGTGTGGCCCATGGCTATTACGACTTCGTTATGGATATTATAATAAAAATGCTGCACAAGCTCAGAATATATGGCTACAAATATAGTGGATACTGGAGAAGCATATCTTCTGTCCAGATGTACTACAAGTGTAATATGGAGCTTCTAAATCCAGAAGTGAGCAATGAGCTGTTAGGCTCAGCAAAGATATACACCAAAGTCAAGGATGAGGCACCTGCAAAGTACAATGAAGAGGCAGCTGTGAGGAATTCAATAATAGCCGATGGTTGTATTATAGAAGGAACAGTGGAAAACAGCGTGCTATTTAGAGGTGTTATAGTCAAAAGGGGAGCTGTTGTGAAGGATAGCATAGTCATGCAGGGAAGTGTTATTGAAGAGAACACCACACTAAACTATGCAATACTTGATAAGAATGTAGTGCTGTCAAAGAATAGGTGCTTAAAGGGAGAGGTAACCTGGCCTATTATAATAGGTAAAAATGTAATAGTGTAGGGGACAGAGAACAGAAGTCAGAGAACAGGAATGTTATTATATAGAAACCACTCAAAATGCTTCCACATTTTGAGTGGTTTTTTTGTTTAATTCTATAGGGACAGACACATACCCCTATGCTATAAACATATAATGGCTTAGTTTACCATAATAACCCTCTGAGGGTAACAAAACCCATTACAGCAAGCTTACAGTTACTTTACGTATGATACATTATGTTGACCGTTTAAAAGGGGGGGTGATATAATAAGTTTGGAAATTAGGGAAAATAGTATTTCAAATGCCTTGATTTTTACTTCATATGCAGGGGGAACTTTCCACTGGATTAATCACTGGAATTTGTTGCAGTTCTATTACAGATTTCTTACACTTAAAAAGGGCTTGTTGACTGTAAAAATTGTCGGTGATATAATACATATGAATCAAGATAGGTAAATTTAGCCAAAGTTTCGCTGAATATACCAAATCTTGAAAAATTGGTTTTACGAGTGGGGCTATAAAACGTGGGATAGGCGTAGCTCAGCTCTAGAATTACATAGCCCACCCGCTACAAAATACACGAGGAGGATTTTAAAACATGAGAAATCTCAGAAAGTTTACCGCAGTTGTTATAGCGTTAGCATTAGTGCTTACTTCTATGATCCCTGCATTCGCTGCTTCAACTGTTACTTTTGACTATGAAGTACAAGCGACAGCAATTAAGGACCTAGGAATTTGGAAAGGTGATTTGACTGGCGATTTGATGCTAGAAAAAGGATTAACTAGAGCAGAAGGCGCAGTTTTAGTTCTTAAGACTGTATTAGCTAAGACAGAAGCTGATCAAGTAGCTGCAGATCCAGCTAGCTTATCAACATTCGCAGATGTAACTGAAATTCCTGCATGGGCTGATGGTTGGATGGCACTTGCTGTTAAAGAAGGCGTTGTAAAGGGTACAACAGCCAATAAGTTGAATGCAAATGGCCCTTTATTAGGTAAAGATCTTGCTTCAATGTTTATGAATGCTCTTGGTTTTGCTGATGTTAACAATTATAGTACATCAGTTGAATTATTAGCTGCTAAATCAACTGGTACTATCTTAGTTGCAATTGCTAAGGACATTCAAGATGCAGAGTTGACTAGAGACGCTGCTGCTGCAGTTGTTTTTGATACTTTAACTACTACAGCTAAAGATGATACAAAGACAGTTGTTGCAAATTATGTTGGAACATCCGCAACTTTGAAGGCTGTAGCTGTTGCTGCTGGTCTAATAGTTCTTCCTACAGTATTAGCTGTAGAAAGCGTAACTGCTACTAACCTTGTTAGAGTTGTTGTTAACTTTAATAAAGCAATAGATGAAGATACAATTGACAACGGTGATTTTGCAGTAAATGGTACTGATGTAACCGCTGCTGATGTTTCCCTTTCTACTGATGATAAGGTTGCAACATTGACAGTTCCTACTATGAGCAACGGAGATGAAATCAGTATTGTAATTTCTGGTATTTCAGATCTTGCTGCTAAGGAAATCGCTGATTATGAAAGTAATTTCACACCTATGGATGTTCAACAACCTACGGTTTTATCGTTAGAATTCACAGGTCCTGAAACTGTTAAGGTTACTTTCTCAGAGCCAATACAAGAATTTGTAGGTACACCTGAGATTATTATCGATGGTGGTATTTATAGTGCATCACCAGTGTCAGGCTATGACGACAGTGATGAAGTCACAGTCAACCTTGGAACTGAACTCGATAAAGGTATTCATACTTTTAAGATCAAAGGGTTCTTAGATTTTGCAGAATACAGCAACCTTATAACTACTATTAGTAAAACTTATGAGGCAATTGTTACTGCGCCAGCTGTTACAGTTAAAGAAGCAACTCAATCATATGTAATTTTAAAGTTTGACCGTCCTGTAACAGATATAGAAATTGGTGATTTCTACCAGACTTATGCTTCATGGGCTCCATTGGAAGTTCAGAATGAGGATGGTACTGTTGAATTATCAGACTCTGATTGGTCTGATACAGTAAGACTTGCATTTACGGATGCTGAGTGCGTTACACCAGCTGGTAATGTTGATGATGATATGCCTTTGCCTGTTGGAACTGCTAAGGTAGTTGTAAAAGACGAAGCTGTAGAAGATCACTGGGGCAATTTGATCGATGGTGATGTTGCTATAAATACACAAATTACTTCCGATATAACAAAACCTGAGATATCAAAGATTAGTGTAGAAACTGAAAAGCAGATTTTTGTATATTTCAGTGAAGACGTAGTTGTAGCTGATGCAATCGATGATGCAAACTATGTAATTAAGGGTAGTGATGGAGTTGTAGTTAGTTCCTCAAAGTGGAATGCAGAGAACTATAATACCACCGACAAATATGTAGAAATTAATTTTGTTGAAAACCTTGATAATGGTAACTACAGCATTACTGCTGAGGCAATAGCTGATACTTCAGTTTCAGCTAACACACTTGCTACTGTTACTAAGTTATTTACAATTACCGATGTAACTGCTGTAATTGCTGGTACAGTGGCTGCTTGGGTTGATGCTGACAAAATTCTTTATGTAAAATATGCTGACACTATGGATTCTAGTTCAGTTCTTGACAAAGCAAACTATAGATTGGTTGCTAATACTGAACTGGCTGACAGTGTTAAGTTGACAATGTTCTCTTCAAAGATTGTTAAAATGCAATTTGCAAGTGGTTCAGCTGACATTGCAGGTCAAGCATTAATAATTGGTAGGGTAAAGGATGCAGCTGGAAACATAGTTGCTGCACTAGCAACACCTGTTACCATAACTGATGAAGTAGCTCCTACAATTACAGCAGTTAAAAAGATTGCTGAAAATAAGTTTGAATTGACAGTTAGTCAAGAGCTCAAGTCAATCGCTTCTGCTTCAATAAAGGTTGATGTTGATGGTGCTGGTGCTGTTGTTATTGCAAATGCTTCGTACAAGTTTGTGAACGATGGAACTGATACAAAGATTACCGTAACCGTTCCAACAGCTCATATATCTGTAGGTACAGAAGCAGTTGCTTCAGTATATCAAATCACTATAGTTGCAGATGGCATTAAGTCTGTGACTGGTGTTCCTATTTTACCAGTTGTAATAACAGCTGGAACTCCTAGCTTTACAGATGGTGTAGCTCCTGAAGTTGCTACTGATACCAATGATGATGCTGTAATATATGCATTTGATGAGGATGGAAATGATCTTATAGATCATATGATCATCAAGTACTCTGAAAATATCAATCCTGGTACAGTTTCCAAGTACACTTATGTTGTAGACGGATATGATGTTTCTTCTGTTACAGTAATTAGTGCAGCTGATATGGACGCTGCAAGAACAGCAACTGGCTCAACGTTAACATCTGCAGTTGGAAAATATGTAGTAATTACTGTTGATGAACTTGACGATGGAACAGTACTCGATACAGATTCAACACCTGGAGTAACACAGAAGTATTCAATTGAAGACGTGGCTGGTAACGCACTTGTGGCTCAAGATGGAGTAGATGCTATATCTGCTGCAATTGCAGCTACACTCAATCCATAAGAATTAAGAATATGGTGCCTGACCCCATGAATAAGATATAAACAGAAAGGATTGCTGATTGTTGGCAATCCTTTCTGTCCGTTCTAAAGATAGTTCCATCAGCTCCTTTGACCATGATTTATTGGCAGAGCTGTCAGAGAGTTATATGAAATGAAGGTGCGAACGGCGAATACAGGACAATAAGGGGAATCGTCAGAAATGGCGGTTTTCTTTTTGCCCTCATCTAGTTGCAAAACTTACCACTTTCCCGCTGCAGAACTTCTACTGCTCACAGCACTAGAGTAAGACACCTTGCAGCAGAACCGTTCCAGCCTAATCCGTACATTAGAAACTCACTGCAGAATTCAAATACTGCAGCGAGTCATACGTTCCGACAGTGCCTCCGATGCCGTCGGTGTCGGCGACAAATAACAGAATTCAGATGAACAGGCTCGTCAAGGAACTACTCCTTGGCGGGCTTTTTCTGTATCTGTAGCAATTTCAAGCAGATATTATTAATTTGAAAGACATCCATAGCACAACACAATGCCCAAGCAGAAAATAATTGTAGAAGTCAAGTAAGAAGGGTATAATTAAAGAAAGAGAGGTTTGACATGAGTGAGGAAAAGATTCATCAAGAACACGATAAAGGCTATAAGCATTTGTTGCAAAGCAAGAGAGCCTTCATGGATTTGCTAAAAAGCTTCGTGAAAACGGATTGGGTAGAGCTGATTGAAGAGGATGACCTAGTGCGAGTTGACAAGAGCTTCATCCTACAAGATTTTAGCGGGAAGGAAGCAGATATTGTATACCGTAGTAGCATCAAGGGACAGGACATTATTTTCTATGTACTACTGGAGCTACAGTCTACGGTAGACTACCAGATGCCTTGGAGACTATTTCAGTACATGAGTGAAATTTGGCGTGATGTGTTAAAGAATACATTAGCAGAAGAAGCTGCAAGCAAGGATTACCGACTTCCAGCCATTATTCCACTGGTGTTGTATAACGGTAGTGGTGCATGGACAACGGTAAAGAGTTTTCGTGAATACCAAAAGGGGCATGAGCTATTTGGTAATGCTTTGATAGATTTCAATTACTCATTAATTAACGTAAAGAGCTATACAGAGCAGGATTTGTTGGAATTGGCAACCTTGATGTCGGGGGTGTTCTATCTAGACCAAGGCAATAATAAGGATGAATTTGTAAGAAGGTTAAGAATCCTATTTAAGGACTTTAACAATCTGTGTTTAGAAGACCAAAGGCTATTGGTAGGCTGGGTATATAACATTGGACAAAGAAGAATTGGTCAAGATATAAATATTGATGAATTGATTGACACTTCGGAAGGAGGGATGACTGTGGTACATGCACTTGAGAGGATTATTGAGAATGAAAGAGTTGAAGGAATATCAGAAGGTGAAAAGAAAAAAGCAGAAGAAATAGCTAGAAACATGATTTCCATTAATCTAGACATTCCTACCATTGTTAAAGTAACTGGATTGTCAGAGGAAGAAGTAATAGAACTAATGAATCAAAAGAACTAAATAGTAAACCACATAATATCTGACCTACTGGGGACAACTCCTTAGTAGGTCTTTTTGTCGTTCAAAAAAGAGGAGGAATAGCAAGATGCAAGCAGAAAGCACAGGGCAGAAAATTGTTCAGCAGTTCAATCAGTACCTGCAAGAAGATGGCAAGGCTAGCTCCACTGTTGAATCCTACGCTGGTGATATAGCAGCTTTTGTAGCATGGTTAGAGGAAAAGTGAAGTGAACCCAAAAAAGTAGACAACTATAAAATTGCTATATTGTCTACCAGATGGGGGCCGGCTTTATGGATTTCTACTAGTTTTGTTATATTTTTATATATCTTATTTCTATACTGATTGCCTTGATAACTATGCAGCATGATGCGATATAGTTCTATAAAGTCTATTGCAGGCTACACCTAGGCCGAGTAGAATCCAAAATACTGGGCTCACAGAAACTACACTGTCATTGAAAAGTGCTGCAACTAAAAATCCCAAAACAGCTATAAATGATGAAATCCCGGCAATATAATATTCATTTATAGACTTAGGTTTTAGGTACAGTTTTAAAGAAGAAATAAGGTAAATGCCATTTAGAAGTAAAAATGCAATTAGCGAAAGCACACCAGTATTTATGGCAATCTGGAGATACAGGTTATGTGGTTTATCCACTAAGATAAACATATTGTCGAAATATTTCAGCTTTGATATATAATCGTTTTGTGGAAAATATATTGCAAATGTGTCAGGGCCGTGACCGAGTAATATAGTATCTTTCAATAGTGGTAACGACCTAGACCAAATATATCCTCTGGAAGAACCCAGACGCTCCTTACCTTCAAAACCGATACTATCAGCAGTAATCATCTTAGTAGGCTTCCCGAATTGATTGAGTAAGGTAAAACCTTCACTTTCTAACATTACAAAAAATTGAGTGTTAGGCGCCTGAAAATTTATAGTATTATTTTTAACGATGATATTTATACCTGTGAAACGACCGTCACTCAGTGAAGAGGAGCCTTCATTCTTTGTGTCATTAACTAAACTAATGCTGCTATTTTCAGAATCCTTAAAATCAAATTTTTGATCCTGTTTATTAAAAGATATATATAATGGAATGTTATTTACATCAATAGTCATTTTATCACCAGCAATATTAACATCAGTGATATTATTTACTACTGGTTGCTTTGCTACTTTCTGATTCGCTGCAGACGCAGTAACTGGCAAAGTTTTATTTATACCAGTCTGAGAAAGGATTGCTCCACCTGATACATAATTCATCACAAAAGTGCAAACTACAAAAATGCAAGCAAGAGAAATAATTGGGACAATATTCTTGACAAGTCTTTTTCGAAGTAGAATACAAATCACAAGTAAAGTAAATAGACCTCCAACATAGCCAGCACTTGAAAGGCAACCCACAAAATTCATGAAGGATAAAATGGCGATAACACCTGTAAATAATCTTTGCTTCATATTTTTTGAGAAAATAAATAGTAAAATACTTATTGGGAAAATCATAGCAAAATAGCTTCCAACATAGTTTGGGTTATACATTGTTGAATATATATAATTTTTAGGAAAATTAAATTTAAGAACATCAACCATATTACTGTTTTCTTTGGGAAGAATAAGCAATTTACCTAAATGTGTCTGCAAAAAGTCAAATCCGAAAAATTGGCTTATGCCAAGTAAAGATAAGATTAAAACAGAGATAAACAAACATATGTATAGGAACTTTATATCGGATAAATTAGTAACTAGAAAAGATGTCAGAAAACATAGAACAATATAACATAAAATTACTAAAAATCCTTCACATCTGTCAGTGAAACCCTTCAAGGATATATTTTTATAATCAGAAAATACTGTAGATAGAAATACCAAAACAGTGTAGGCTGCCAGAGGTATATATATATGAGTGAACTTAATACTAATTTTTTTGTAATGTAGATAATATAATGCAAATACACTCGAAGCTACAGTAAAAATAGTAAGCCATATTGATTTATAGTAAGAGAAGAAATCTGCGTATTCCTTAGCACCTGTCCAGTAATCATAGGAAACTCCCTCTAGAGGAACAATTTTTAAAAAAACTATTAATGGAACTATCAACAAAACTAATCCAATAGGAAGAGTTTTAAAGCTAAATTTTGAGGTAGATACTGCTTTTTTATTCTTCATTATTAACCACCTTCTATTAACGAATTTTATCCTACTATTTTATCATACTGGCATGTCTGAGTATACAAGTACTATGCAAGTGCAGGGCTTATTGACAGATATAGATCAAAAGCATATAGTTATAGTGTTCAATAAATGAACAAGGGAGAAATAAAAGTGGACAAAGAGTACATATTGCTAAACGAAATCGAAAAAAATCAAAATATTACACAGAGAGAGCTGTCGAAAAAAACAGCGTTTTCATTAGGTAGTGTAAATATACTTCTAAACAAGATGGTTCATGAGGGGTTGGTCAAAATAAAGCAAATTCCTATGAATAGAGTAGCATATATGCTCACTCCTGCAGGAATTGCTGAGAAGGTAAGAAAAACAAGTGACTATATTAAAATTCACTATAACTACATAAATGAGACCACAAAAAAAATTAAGAATGTTCTATTAAAGACAATTGAACAAAATGGTGATATTTGCATTCTACTAGAGCAGGATGAGATAAGTGAGTTAGTAAAGCTAGCAGTTTCTGAAATAGATAACAAAAAGGATGTAGGGGTTATAGAAGTTATCCAAAATGATAGATGGAATCAGACAAATGACGATGATGGGGAAAATACTGCATTTTATAATATACACATTAAAGATAATAAAATCATAATCGCTGTAAGTATACAAACTTACAACGAGCTTGCTCAGAGACAGTTTAGGACAGTCAATTTGCTGGAGTTAATATAAAGTAAAAGATGAGAAGGCGAACAAGAGTTTATAAAAAATCAAGGAAATAAAAGTTAATTAGGGAGAGCATTATGGAAGACGATTTTACAACCATCATCCAGCCCAAAAGAGGTTGGCTTGATATAAATATAAGAGAGCTGTGGAACTATAAGTATCTGATTTCCCTCTTTGTTAAAAGGGATTTCACAGCAAACTACAAACAGACTATACTTGGTCCAATGTGGTTTTTATTACAGCCGCTTTTGACGACAATTGTATTTACTATTATTTTTGGCAATGTAGCAAAGCTTCCTACCGGAGGACTACCACCATTTTTATTCTATTTTGCGGGTATTACCTGCTGGAGTTACTTTGCAACCTGCCTTACCAAAACGTCGGATACCTTTGTAGCCAATGCCAATATTTTTGGGAAAGTATATTTTCCAAGAATGACGGTACCAGTTTCCGCTGTTCTTACCAGCATGATTACCTTTTGCCTTCAGTTTGTAATGCTGATTTGCTTGGTGTTTTTTTATTGTATGCGGGGCTCTGAAATTACAATATCTTTTCGGATAATGCTTGTTCCTTTGCTCCTTGTACAAATGGCAATGCTGGGGCTAGGTTGCGGAATTATTGTGTCGTCTATGACAACAAAATACCGAGATTTAGCTATGTTAGTTGGTTTTGCAACGCAGCTTTGGATGTATGTAACACCAGTTGCATACTCCTTGGATATGTTCTCTCAGAAATGGCAAACACTTTTGTATTTAAACCCTATGACGGCTATTGTAGAGAATTTCAGATATCTTGTGATGGGAATAGGCAGTTTTAATTATTTTTCCCAGAGCATCAGTGTCATCATTACGGTTATTATACTTGCGGTTGGAGTGGTTATGTTTAGCCGAGTAGAGAAAAATTTTATGGATACTATTTAGAGTAGAAGGATGGAACAATGAGTGATTTGGCGATAAAAGTAGAGCATCTATCCAAAGAATACCGTCTAGGTGTTATAGGGCAGGATACCTTACATAAAGCAATTTCTAGCAAGTGGGCACGGATGCGTGGGAAGGAAGACCCCAACTCCCAAATTGGCGATAAGCTATTTGATAGTAATGAGCGCTTTTTGGCATTGGAGGATGTGTCCTTCGAGGTGAAAAAAGGTGAAGTGCTTGGTATTATCGGTGGAAATGGAGCGGGAAAATCAACCCTGCTCAAAATACTTTCGCAAATCACCTCCCCCACTCAGGGAAAAATTTCTATAAGTGGCACAATGGCAAGCCTGTTAGAGGTTGGCACAGGATTTCACCCCGAGCTGACGGGTAGGGAAAATGTTTATATGAATGGTGCCATTTTAGGGATGAGAAAATCTGAAATAAATAAAAAATATGATGAAATCGTAGAATTTGCTGAGATAGAGAAGTTTATTGATACACCAGTTAAGAGGTATTCCTCTGGAATGTATGTTCGCCTTGCATTTGCTGTTGCGGCTCACTTGGAGCCAGATATTCTGATCGTGGACGAGGTACTTGCAGTGGGTGATGCCAAGTTTCAGAAGAAATGTCTTGGGAAAATGGGTGATGTCAGCAAAAAAGATGGTAGAACAGTACTGTTTGTGAGTCATAATATGGGGGCAGTTATGGATTTGTGTGATCGTTGCCTCTTGTTGGAAAATGGAAAGAATATTTGTATAGGTGAAACTAAAAAAATAATTGATAGATATTTATATAAAACACGCGGTTCTCAAACCTATAAAAAATGGGAAGATAAAATGTTGGCACCTCAAAACAAATCGATTAGATTAGATAAAATTTATCTTTCTGATGAAAATAATAATCCTATTTACAACGTGTCAACAGATGAAGATATTTATGTTACGATAGAATACCAGGCAAAAGATACCATTGAGCCAATGGCGGGATTTACACTCTCTATTTTTAATGGGGAAGAAAAACTTCTTTTTAGTTCTATTAATAATTTGGAGGAGAATTGGTATGGAAAGCTTCTAAAGTCAGGTAAGTATTGTACGTATTGCAAAATTCCGAAACATTTGCTCAATAATGGTACCTATTATATTGGATTGAATTTATTTTCTAAGAACTATAGTGATTTTGTTGAAAATAGGAGTTTGCTTCTTTTTGAGATAACTGATAGTAATGGGCTCAAAGGTGACTATAGAGGGGATTATGGTGGGGACTTTAGACCTAGATGTATATGGCATAGCGAAAGATTAGGAGAATAAGTATGAAATATTTTTTTGATACTGTTGAAGAAATACAGTCGAGTGTTACACAAAATATTTATTCCGCAAATAGAGTTGTAGATATTGGCTGTGGCATTCAGCCACAAAAATTTATAGATGCACAAGTGCACATCTGTATTGAGCCTTATTCAGAATATGTGGCCATTTTACAGGAAAGATTTCCAGATAAAATCATAATCAATGCTGGATGGTCAGATGCAATAAAATTTTTGCCAACAAAATCAGTAGATTCTATATGCATTCTTGATGTGATTGAGCATTTGGAGAAAGATGAGGGTATGGAGCTTTTAAAGCTCACTATGAAAATACCCAAAAAACAACTGATTATATTTACTCCACTTGGTTTTTTTGAACAACATAATGAAGATGGAATTGATGCATGGGGTCTTCACGGGGGTGAATGGCAGAGACACCGCAGTGGTTGGCTACCTGAGGATTTTCCGCAAATAGAGGGCGGGAAATGGGATTTCTATATCTGTGAAACATTTCATAAGACTAATGCAAATGGGGAACCACTGATCAGGCCCGCAGGTGCATTTTATGCTATATTTAATTTCGTAAACGAATTAGATAGAAGTGATACTGTAACTAATAACAAAAATATACTGTTTAATTCATTAGTTACTATTGGTCAAGATAAAAAGAGTATGTATGATGCCATTGGACGAGGAAACAGTGAAGAGACATTACAACTTTTGAACTTTATTGTAAAAAACTATAAAATGGATTTTTGGCAAGTATTCTTAAATTTATCTTTTGTAGTTGAGAAGCTCAAGATGGAAGAAAACATGAGTGAATTTGTACCTTTTTTTAATCGTATAATATCAGAACGATCTTTTAAAAGAGGAAAACTATATACTTTAATTGATAAATTTTTAAATTTATGTGACAGAATTTTTAGAAGATAAGATTTCAAATAAAGAATTTTAAAGGAAATAAGCAATTAAAGGTGGTAAAAAATGAGGGAGTCGTTTCACCCTAAAGTTTCTATTATTATTCCCGTTTTTAACGGAGCAAATTACATGAGAGAAGCTATTGATAGCGCGTTGTTACAAACTTATAATAATATTGAAGTATTGGTTATCAACGATGGTTCTAATGACGAAGGAGCGACAGATACAATAGCACGTTCATATGGTGATAAAATCCGCTATTTTTGCAAGGAAAATGGTGGTGTCGCAACTTCACTAAATTTAGGTATTGAAAAAATGGAGGGGGAGTATTTTTCTTGGCTCTCTCATGATGATTTGTATAAGCCTGAAAAGGTTGAAAAGCAGATTGCTCACTTGCAATCACTAGAACACAATACTATTCTTTATTCAGGCTATGAGTTGATGGATGAAAGCTCCAAGACTTATGCTACTATTGATCACAGTGAGATATATCTACAAAAAAAATTGGATGTTTCATTATTCCCTGTACTTCGTGGTTTAGCAAATGGATGTACCATGCTTATACATAAAAGCCATTTTGATAGAGTGGGGTATTTTGATCCATCACTGCCTACCACCCAAGACTATGAGCTATGGTTTAAGATGTTTAGAGATGCAAAGGTTCGATATTTGTCTGATATTAATGTAAAAATGCGTCAACATAGAGATCAGGGGAGCAAAGTTATTGGTGGTCATATTGAAGAGTGCAATCGGCTTTGGATTTCATTTATTAATAGACTAACAGTGCTAGAAATGTGTCAGATGGAGGATACTCCACAATTGTTTCTGCTAAAAACATTGAAATTTCTAGAAAACAGCCCATATGTTGCTGCTACCGAATATTGTAAGAGAATAACGAGTAGTGATACCATGTATAAACAAAATGAAAATATGATAGAAAAGATACTTCATTTAATTGCAAAGATACGGCAATATGGCATAAAGGGCAGCATAAGAAGAGCTATTCAAACAGTTCGTAGGGTTATGGAAAAGAGGTGAAGTAGCAAAATGACAGAAATTTCAGTTATTATACCATTTTATAATAGAATTGATTGGCTTTTGTGTGCTATAAAAAGTGTACAGGAGCAAACATTTGCTGACTTTGAAATCATTATTATTGATGATGGTTCAACAGATGATATGGCGTGTTTATTTAAATTGAAAGATGATAGAATAAGATATTTTAAACAAGAAAACAAGGGGCCTGCAGCTGCACGAAATCTAGGCATTGAAAAATCTAAAGGGAACTACATTGCTTTTCTAGACTCTGATGATGTTTTTTTACCACAGAAGTTGGAAGCACAATTTAGATTTTTTAATGAAAATAAGGACGTATCAATGGTTCATACTTCTTACAAAAGAATAAGTGAGAATATGGAGGTGATGGAAACTATTAATTCGGGAATCTTTTCAAAAAATGTGTATCCTCAAATACTTTCCTCCTGTCCAATTGCAACTCCCACAGTTATGGTCAAGAGGCAAGTGCTAAACAGCTTAAGATTCCCGGAAGATATCAAGATAGGAGAGGATGTTGTTTTATGGATTCAGATAGCAAAGGATAATAAGGTTTATGGAATTGATATTCCCTTATCTTTGGTAAGAATGCGTGATAATAGCACATCAATAACACCAGCTTCTCAGCTTGAGGGGAATATTAACATTTTAAACTTTGTTATGAAGTTTGACAGTACATTGACACAAAAATATAAAATTAAACGGATATCTGAAATATATACTTCTGTAGCTTATCTATATTATCAAAACAAAGATAAAAAAAATTGCAGGAAGTATATTGCAAAAGCATGGATTACTAATCCTTCAATTCCTTCACTATTTATATTTACGAGATTACTGGCTATGATACTAATTCCACAAAAGTATCATGCAAAAATAAAAAAGATTTTATTATATTTTAGAAAAAGGTTATAAACATATCTTAAAATGAGGTGATTAAATGTTCGCAGGTAAAACTTTATTAATAACTGGTGGGACAGGCTCTTTTGGAAATGCAGTCCTGAGAAGGTTTTTAAACACGAATATAAAGGAAATTAGAGTATTTAGTAGAGACGAGAAAAAGCAAGAGGACATGCGAATTGAACTAAAAAATGACAAGGTTAAGTTTTACATAGGAGACGTACGAAATTATGATAGCATAAGCTTTGCGTTGAATAATGTTGACTACATATTTCATGCAGCAGCACTAAAGCAAGTACCATCATGTGAATTTTATCCAATAGAGGCAGTGAGAACTAATATTTTAGGAACAGAGAACGTATTAAATGCAGCTATTGCTAACAGCGTTAAAAAAGTAATTTGCCTTAGCACAGATAAAGCTGTTTATCCTATTAATGCTATGGGTATATCAAAAGCCATGATGGAAAAAGTAATGGTAGCTAAGTCAAGGGCAGTATCTGATAATGGCACAATTCTTTGTGGCACCAGGTATGGTAATGTAATGGCTTCCAGAGGATCTGTCATTCCTCTTTTTATCAAGCAAATCAAGCAGGGATTTCCTATTACAATTACTGATCCGAATATGACTAGGTTTTTAATGTCATTAGATGATGCATTAGATCTTGTATTATTTGCGTATGAAAACGGTTTGCCTGGAGATATATTTGTACAAAAGGCACCAGCATCAACAATCTTAGATTTAGCAGAAGCAATTAAGGAGCTATTTGATTCTAGTTCTGAGATAAAAATTATTGGGACAAGGCATGGCGAAAAGCTGTATGAGACACTTTTAACTAGAGAAGAAAAATCAAAAGCTGAAGATTTAGGAGACTATTTCAGAATAGCAGCAGATAACAGGGATTTGAATTATAATAAGTATTTTGTTGAAGGTAAGACTACTGTTTCAACCTTTGATGACTACAATTCCCATAATACTATAAGACTTACTAAAGAAGAAGTAAAAGATGTTTTAATGAATTTAGATTATTTTAGAAATGAGCTTAATGCGTTCAAAGAAGGCAAGCCTTCATTTAATGAAGGAGTATAAATAGTGGAAGGGAATGCTAAATAATGATTAAAGTAATGACAATAGTAGGTACAAGACCTGAAATAATAAAGCTCAGTAGAGTTTTATCTGAACTAGAAAAGTATACAAATCATATTTTGGTACATACTGGTCAAAATTATGATTATGAACTAAACGAAATCTTTTTCAAACAGTTAAATATAAAAAAGCCTGATTACTTTTTAAGTGCAGTGGGAAAAAGTACAGCTGAAACAATAGGCAATATAATTGCAAAATCAGATGAGCTGATAAAAAAGGAAATGCCAGATGCAATATTATTGTATGGAGACACCAATAGTTGTCTATCAGTAATTTCAGCTAAACGTAATAAAATACCAGTTTTCCATATGGAAGCAGGGAATAGGTGCTTTGATCAGCGCGTCCCAGAAGAGATTAATCGTAAGATAATAGATCACTTAAGCGACATCAACATGCCACTTACTGAGCATGCTAGAAAGTATCTTCTCATGGAGGGATTAAAGCCTGAAACAATTATAAAAACTGGCTCTTGTATGAAAGAGGTTTTAAATTTTCATAAAAAAAATATTGAACAATCAGATATTCTTATTCAAAAAAATCTGAAGGCAAGAGGATACTTTATTGTTAGTGCACATAGGGAAGAAAATATTGATTCTCCTGAGAACTTTCAAAATTTCTTAGCCTCATTAAATGCCATAGCAGATAAGTACAAGCAACCAGTAATAGTTTCCACACACCCAAGAACAATGAATAAGTTAAATTCAATGGAAATTGACAAAATGAATAGTTTAATAGAATTTTCAAAACCTTTTGGTCTTTTTGATTATATTAAGCTGCAAATAAATGCTACCTGTGTAATTTCTGATAGTGGTACTATTACTGAGGAGTCCTCAATTTTGAATTTTCCAGCAATTACAATTAGACAGGCACATGAAAGACCTGAGGGTATGGATGAAGGAACATTGATAATGAGTGGACTAGAGCCTGAAAATGTACTGCAAAGCATAGATGTTGTGATATCACAGAATAGTGATGATCACAGAAATTTTAGAATTATCCCAGATTATGATGTAGATAATGTTTCAAAAAAGGTTGTTAGAATTATATTAAGCTATACTGATTATATAAAAAGAACTGTATGGTATAAGTAATATTTATGAGAGGTAACAATGAAGAAGATACTTGCTATTGGTTCCACAGGAATGGCTGGACATGTAATAACCAAATACCTTGAACAAAATAAAAACTTAGATGTTTATAATATATCACGTTCAACGGTACTAAATGATAGAACTATACTAGTGGATGTTACTGAATTTGATTTCTTAGAGAATTATTTATCAAATAATGAGTTTGATATTGTAATAAATTGTACGGGAATATTAAATCAATATGCAGAGCAGAGAAAGGATAGGGCGGTAATTATTAATAGTTATCTACCTCATTTCCTTGAAAACAAGTACTTAGATAGTTCAACAAAAGTCATTCACTTGAGTACTGATTGTGTATTTTCAGGAAAGACTGGCTCATATGCTGAAACTGATATCAAAGATGGTGATACATTTTACGACCGTTCAAAGGCACTGGGAGAATTGAATAATGAGAAAGATTTAACGTTTAGAATGTCAATAATTGGACCAGATATGAAGTGTGAAGGTACAGGTTTATTCAATTGGTTTATGAAGACCCAAGGTGAGATTGAAGGTTATAAAAATGCCATTTGGACAGGTGTAACTACAATTCAATTGGCGAAAGCTATAGAAGCTGCAATAAACCAAAATTTATCTGGTTTGTATCACCTAGTTCCTAATTCATCAATAAGTAAGTATGAACTATTATTATTAATTAAAACAGTGTTTAACAAAGAAACTACAGTAACCCCATTTGAAAATACAAAAATTGATAAAAGCCTTATAAATCACCGAAAAGATTTTAACTTTATTGTGCCATCGTACCAGCAGATGATACAAGAAATGAAAAATTGGATAGTAACAAATGAAGGGCTATATCCTCATTATTTTAAAAATAGTGGTGCATAAAACCTATATTAATTAAATTTGTTAGGAGAAATAATGAATATTTTGATTATAACTGATACTTATCCACCAATAATACGGTCGGCAGGAAGAATTATGAAAGACCTTGCAGATGAATTTTTTAAGAATGGTCATTCTGTAACAGTTATTACTCTTATTGAGAATAATAAAGAACATAATGAGTTAAATACTGATATCTATTATGAAAATGGAGTCCGTATTTTGAGAATAAAAACATTTAAACTCAGAAATGTAGGATTTATTAGAAGAGGATTATCAGAGGAGATTATGCCGTATCTAATCAATATTGTATCCTTATCATACTTTAAAAGTGAAAGGTTTGATCTAATAATAGCATACTCTCCACCTATAAATTTATATAAAGTAATTTCAAAATATAAAAAGTTAAGTGGGTGTAAATCTTATTTAGTATTAAGAGACATTCATCCTCAAACAGGTAAGGATTTAGGCATTATTAAAAACCCATTTATTTTCAATTTCTATAGAAGAAAAGAGAAAAAGCTTTATCAAATTTCTGATTATATAGCGGTGCAATCTCCAGCCAATAAAGTATTCCTACTGGACAACAACGATCTGGATGAAAGCAAAGTTGACGTATTATACAATTGGAAGAATACCCAAATTGAGCTATCAGAACCTACTACTAATTATAGGCAAAAACTCGGGTTGGATGAAAAAGTCATATGTCTATATGGTGGGAATATGAGTATTACACAAGACATTAATGAACTTATAGAAATAGCAACCGCCTTGCAGGACAGGAAGAATGTTTGTTTCCTTGTTATTGGTTTTGGTGCTAAAAAGGAGCAACTTATTTGTAGAGCTAATGAACTGCAGCTTAAAAATACTATTTTTCATGATGCTCTGCCTTGTGAAGAATATGATTTACTTGTAAAGCAATGTGATATTGGGCTTATTCATTTAAATAAGAAATTCAAAACGCAAAATATCCCAGGAAGACTGTTAGACTATTTGTTTGCGGGCATACCTGTAATTGCATCAGTTAATCAAGGAAATGATATAGGTCAGATAATTGAAAGTGCTGATTGTGGTTATGTATGTGAAAGTGATAGCATTAGCGACTTTCAGAAATGTCTAGAACATCTGATAGACAATGCACAAGATAGAAAAAGGATGGGCAAAAACGGAAAGATATACTTGGAAAAAAACTTAAGTTCAAAGTATGCATATAACAAAATAATGGATACAATTAAATAGATTTTTAGATATATATCCATTTTCCTCAGTGATTAGAACGTTCTGCCTTTGATTTTAACCTATGTCTCTATTTTCCCTTTTTTACTATTAGCGCCCTCAACTATGCCCTTGCTAGTGAACACATTCATTGCAGTTTTCACAATTATCTTTATATCAAACAAAAAAGACATTCTCTTTAAATATTCACCATCTAGCTTTGCTTTAACTTCAATGTTGAGTTCATCTCTACCATTAACTTGAGCCCAACCAGTAAGACCGGGATAAACCCTGTTTATGTTTTGGCTATCGCGCTCTCTAATTAGATCATATTGATTCCAAAGCGCGGGCCTTGGCCCAACGAAAGACATCTGTCCTACAAAAATATTAATTAATTGGGGCAGCTCGTCCAAACTTGAACGTCGCAAGAAGGCTCCCAGCTTAGTTATATACTGCTCCGGATTATGAAGCAGATGAGAGGGCATATTTCTTGGTGAATCTATTTTCATAGTTCTGAACTTTAATATATTGAATTCAACCTTGCTTCTACCTATTCTACGTTGACTGAAAAAAACTGGGCCTTTAGAGTCAAGCTTGATAGCCATCCCCAGAACTATAAACAAAGGAGAAAGCACAACCAATGCTACCATAGCAAGTATTCGATCCAGTATAAGCTTAACGTAAAAATATAGCTTCATTTTTGCTTCACCCAACCTAAAATTTTTTTTAATCCATACTTTATACAAATCATTTTATCATATCCACATAAATTTAGGAATGCTTGAATATTTGGGAATATTACTTGCTAATTTTAACATTTTATGTGGGAAAAACTAGTATATGAAATATGAATTCCTCGTATACAACTTATGGTATAATAGGATTTATGCAAATAGATTTTTTTTGAAGATGAATTAGTTTAGTTTAATGTATTTTGGGGTGAGAAAATGAAGTATAAACTGAGAGTAGGTCTTTTACTCATATTAGATTTATTTTTAATAAATGTATCACTTATACTGGCATATATATTGCGGTTTGATGGAAGTTATAGCAATATTCAATCTGATTTTTTAAAGGAAATTCCACATCTTATTGTGATATCCACCGTTATCAAATTGGTTTCCTTCTTTATTTTCAAACTATATAGTAGTCTCTGGAGGTATGCAGGGATTTACGAATTGTCAAATATTTTGCTGGCATCCTTTGTTAGCAATACCTTTATGCTGGGCTACGTGTTCCTTTCGCAGACTCCAGTTCCTAGAAGTATATTTATAATTACATTTTTCATAGATTGTTTTTTTATTGGTGGGGTCAGATTTGGTTATCGCATTTTCAGGCGTGTGGCCAGAGGAGACCTTATTCTTATCAAGAGCACGAGGAAGATAATGCTTATCGGAGCTGGAGATGCAGGTGCAGCACTTATTAATGAGTACCGCCTTCACCCAGAGCTCAAATGTACGCCAGTTGCAATAATAGATGACAGCGTTGGAAAGCAGGGCAAGAAGCTAAATGGCGTTCCTGTTTTGGGAACTAGAGACGATATTGTAAGGCTTGCACAGGACAGGCAGATAGACGAAATAATTATTGCTATGCCCTCCGCATCATCAAAGACTATTAATGAGCTTTTTACCCTTTGCTCAGCTACTACGTGCAAGGTAAAAACTCTGCCCTCGCTTTCTCAGCTTATAAATGAAACAGTCACGGTGCAAAAGATTCGTGATGTAAATATAGAGGACTTACTTGGCAGAGACACTATAGTTCTAGATAGCCAAGAAATCGATAGTCTTATTAACGAGCAGGTTGTGCTGGTTACAGGTGGCGGTGGCTCCATTGGCTCGGAGCTATGCAGGCAGATAGCAACATTCTCACCAAAGCAGCTGATAATACTCGACAACTACGAAAATAATGCCTATGACATACAAAATGAGCTTTTAGCCAAGTACCCAGACTTAAAGCTAACCACTATTATTGCTAGCGTTAGAGAGAAGAGCAGGCTTGAAAATATATTCAAGACGTACAGACCAGATAT
>DATCID010000200.1:0-2354 GCA_036507975.1 Ruminiclostridium sp. | reverse complement strand
TTTCAACATAAATGTCACCTTTAAAAGTTCCGTGTTGAATACTAGCTAATGGACTTTTAATAGTTAATTTTGGTGCTGTTAAGGTAAATCTAGCTGTTACTTTGTGTGCATCATCTTGAGTATAAAGAGCTATCTTACGTTGTAAAGTTTCTTTGCCAGCAGTATCCTTTTTACCATTCTTAAATTCGCCTTCTAATACAAGGTCTTTGTCCACTTTTACGTCAGCTGTTACTGCAATAATCCATTTTCCGTCTTTACCAATAGTTTTAGCAAATACTGCTGGATCCTTTGTTACTGATGCTGATGTTACTGCATCAGTTGAAGTAGATGATGATGACGATGCTGCAGAAGATGTTGATGCAGTAGAAGATGTTGACGATGCAGTTGAACCGCATCCAGCTAATAATGTTGCCACCATAACTGTTGATAATAATAATGCTTTGATTTTCATAAAAAAGTCCCCCTATGTAGTTTTTTTTAACATGTCTATTATAACACAATTGATAAAAAAATGTGACAAATTTCCGAAAAAACCATTAATAATTCTGTTCGATTTATGATAATGTCCTAGTATACCACTTTTGATTATGTCCCAAATAAATAGATTATAGTATAATGAAACCTCATGACTAACGAATGGGGTGGACAAAATCAGAAAGGTAATTTTAACAATGAATGAAAATCAAAAATATGAAACAATCAAGAAATTAGTAGAAAGTGGTGGTAATAAGCAAAGAGCTGCTATTCAACTTCATTGTACTGTCAGACACATTAACAGGATGGTTAAAGGTTACAAGGAAAAGGGAAAATGTTTTTTTATACACGGAAATCGTGGAAGAAAACCGGCTCACGCCTTAGAAGATTCGGAAAAACGGATTATTATTGATTTATACCGTATTAAATATGAAGGTGCCAATCTCACTCACTTTTGCGAGCTTTTAGAAGATTTTGAAGGAATAATAGTTTCACCAAGTACTATTCGGTCTATCCTTATTCAGGAATTCATCCTGTCTCCTAAGGCAAAACGTGCTTCTAAAAAAGCGTTAATTGCAAAGCTTAACGAGATAAAAAAATCCACTGAATCAAAGAAGGAGACTAATATTATTCAAAGTTCCATTATAGCTATTGAAGATGCTCATCCTAGACGTCCTAGATGCGCTTACTTTGGAGAAATGTTACAAATGGATGCTTCTCTTCATCCTTGGTTTGGGAAAGGAAAGAGTCAGTTACACATAGCTGTAGATGATGCTACAGGTGCTATTCTAGGTGCCTACTTTGATGAACAGGAAACACTTAATGGTTATTATAATATACTTAATCAGATATTAACTAACTATGGCGTACCCTACATGTTTTTTACAGACAGACGTACCGTTTTTGAGTATAAAAAGAAAAAATCCCCTTCTGTCGAAGAGGATACTTTCACTCAATTCGGTTATGCCTGCAAGCAGTTAGGAATTGAGATTAAAACCAGCAGTGTTGCACAAGCAAAAGGGCGTGTGGAACGAATGTTCCAAACCTTACAGTCACGCCTCACAATTGAATTGCGTTTAGCTGGAGTAAGCACAATTGCACAAGCAAATGAATTTCTAAATTCCTACATAAAAAAATTCAATGCTCAGTTTGCGTTACCAATAGATAATATCAAATCTGTCTTTGAAACGCAACTTGATATTAAAAAAATCAACTTAATTCTTGCTGTTCTTAGTTCCCGAAAGATAGACAGCGGAAGCTGTATAAAGTTTTCTAACTCTTATTATCTTCCTGTGGATAGTAATGGTCATCCAGTTCATTATCGCAAGGGAACCTCCGGTATGGTAATAAAGGCCTTTGATAATGGATTGTACTTTTGTGTAAATGAGCAAGTTTACGGTCTAGAGTTACTTCCAGATCATGTTCTTTCATCCAAAAACTTTGATCTTGCAGAGGTCCCCAGAGATTTACAAAAACGATATATACCTCCAATGAGTCATCCCTGGAAACAGGCTTCATTTGAACACTATTGCAATAAACAAAGTCACCGGAAACAACTCACAGCATAAAAGGACAATCCTATAAGCGTTAGCTTAGAATTAATTAGTTCTATGTTGTGTTTTCCATATTCAAATATATTATTAAAAGTAAAATAAAGCACCAGCAATTGCTGGTGCTAATAATTAAAAGTTTTTGGGACATTTTCAAAAACGGTTGACACAATAAATGTAAATTTTTTTTATTCTTTTAAATAAATATTTACAACATAAGTTTTCTCATATCATAAAAATTAATCTAGAATCAGTTACAATATAAATAAAAACTGATTCTAGACTCTCCATAACTTTGTAACTACCCATTCCTATTTAATTATATCTCTA
>DATCID010000199.1:0-43968 GCA_036507975.1 Ruminiclostridium sp. | reverse complement strand
TTATATCCTCTCTGATGAAGCTAATTTTTATTATAAAGATAATTCTAATAGCAATATTGTACAGTTATATTAATATTTATTATTTATACCATTAATTTCAAATTCGAGTTTACTGACTAAACTACTATTGACAAATCCAGTGATAGGTTTCTCAGCATGCGGTGAAAAAGCATCAGTCAATACTTCGGCTGAAACAACCGTTAGTTCGGCTAAAGCAACCGTTAGTTCTGGTATTATTGATACCATAAAGAAAAATGGCGTTCTTGTTCTTGGAACAGCATCAGGATATCCACCATATGAGTTTGTAAGCGTCGCTGACGGAGGTGCCGTAATAGGTATTGATATCCAAATGGGGCAGGCAATTGCAGATAAGCTCGGCGTAAAACTCAAAGTTATTGATATGCCTTTCGGAGAGCTGATTGCAACTCTTGCAACTGGAAAATGCGATATCGCAATCGCCGGTATGCCTGAAACAGAAGAAAAAGCCAAGTCAGTTGACTTTTCCGAGGTTTATATTAACGATGAACAGTCAATTATTGTGCGCAAGGCAGATATTGACAAATACAAAACTCTTGCTGACTTTAAAGGCAAAAAGATCGGTGTAGAAAAGGGCAGTTCGTGTGAAGGGGTTGCTATAAAGGAAATCCCAGATGCAACATTAGTTTCACTTGCAAAAGTTCCAGATATTTTTCTTGAGTTAAAAAATAGTAAGATTGATGCTATTGTCATAGCAAAAGTTGTAGGAACTCAGTATATTGTAAATGATGCTTCTCTAACTTTTTCTAATGATACCGTTGTATTTGTAAACAAAGATAAGCCTTGTCAGGCAGCAGTCAAAAAGGGAAATGCGGAATTCCTTGTGGTTGTAAACGAAGTTATCAAAGAAAATCAAGATAACGGAAATTTCGAAAAATGGATTGATGAATATTGTAAAAAGGCAAATGAGCAAGGCTCAAATACCTAAATTTTATATTCTTAGATGCCAAATAAAAGGGTAGGTTTATACCATCCCTTTTATTTGGCAATACTATTTTTTTATTACTGCGGATATATCAAATGCTTAGAAAAATAAAAGAGAGACGTGATATAACTATGAAATACCAACCTATTGATTCGAAAGAGTCACCAAGATTTTCGGGAATAAAAACCTTTATAAGGCTCCCCTTTGTTACCGATATGAAAGATGTGGATTTTGCAGTTGTAGGAATTCCTTACGATACCTGTGCGTCGTTCAGAACAGGAACTCGGTTTGGTCCAGCAGCGATTCGCGATATATCATCGCTATGTGGCAAGCCGTATAATCCAGCTTATGACATTGATGTTTTTAAATACTGTTCGGGTGTCGACTGCGGCGATGTAAAAACGGTACCAGGTTATGTTGAGGAATCCTTTGATGCTATTACTGATGGTATGTCAACGCTGTTTGAAAAGGGTGTTGTGCCAATTGCGATGGGTGGCGACCACAGTATGACTTTGCCTGAACTGCGAGCATGTTTCAAGACGCACGGCAAGGTTGCTCTTTTACATTTTGATTCTCATTACGATACCCTTAAAAGTTATTTTGGAAAACCTTATAACCACGGAACTCCGTTTTATTATGCTGCAATAGAGGGGCTGCTTGATAATCAAAAGTCTGTGCAGATTGGAATCAGGGGAGAGCTTTATGATAAGTCTGATATGGAAGGCTCGTTAGAACTCGGTTTTCGGTAATACGTGCGGATGAATGCCATCAAATCGGAATGCAAAACATAATAAAAAAAGTAAAGGATATAATAGGAGATACAAAAGTATTTTTAACTTTCGATATTGATTTTCTCGACCCGTCATGTGCACCTGGAACAGGCACTCCAGCTATCGGTGGATTTTCAACGGCTCAAGCGCTTGAACTTATCCGTGGGATGAAGGATTTGAATGTTGTCGGATATGACCTTGTTGAAGTAAATCCACAATATGATGTCGGAAGCATAACCTCACTCGCTGCGGCAACTATAATGTACGAATTCGTTTCCCAAATAGCATACAGAAAGAAAATGAAACTTTAATTTATTAAACCAAAGGGGTGATATAAATGCATTTGACACCAAAGGAGCAAGAAAAACTTATGCTTCATTTAGCTGGAAATCTTGCCAAAGAACGTCAGGCACGCGGCTTAAAGCTTAATTATGTTGAGTCGGTTGCGTTGATAAGCTCTGAACTTATGGAACTGGCGCGGGATGGGAACGATGTAGCCCAACTTATGTCGCTTGGTAAAAAGATTTTGACATCAGAAGACGTAATGGACGGAGTTGCCGATATGATACATGAGATTCAGGTTGAAGCAACCTTTCTTGACGGCACAAAGCTAGTTACTGTCCACAATCCGATACGTTAAGGAGAATTGATATGGGCTTTTTAAAAATCCCTGGCGAAATTATCGCGGCTGATAGGGAAATAATACTTAACAGCGGTAGAGAAACAATTACTCTTCTCATAGCTAATCTGGGAGACCGTCCTATTCAGGTAGGGTCTCATTTTCATTTATTTGAAGCTAACCGTTTATTGAGGTTTGACAGGGAGAAAGCGTTCGGGTTTCGCTTTGATATACCATCGGGAACATCGGTGCGTTTTGAACCAGGAGAAGAAAAACAGGTTAATTTGGTTAAAATGGGTGGCAACGGAAAATTTTACGGGGGTAACAATCTGACCTGCGGAAAAAGCAAGGAAGAAGCAGTAAAGATAGCGGTGAAAAACGGATTTATTAAAAAGGAGGCGCAGCTATGAGCTTTAAGATGAGTGGTAAAGCCTATGCCTCAATGTTTGGTCCAACCACAGGCGACAAAATCAGGCTTGCTGACACAGATTTGATTATTGAAATTGAAAAGGATTTTACAAATTATGGTGACGAGGTAAAGTTTGGCGGTGGCAAAACAATACGAGACGGAATGGGTCAGTCGTCAACTGCAGCTGATATTGATTGTGCCGATCTTGTTATAACAAACGCAGTAATACTTGATTATACTGGCATCTACAAAGCAGATATATGCATAAAAGACGGGAAAATCTCAGGTATAGGAAAAGCGGGAAACCCTGATATAATGGACAATGTAGCTCCTAATATGATTATTGGCGCATCGACCGAGGCTCTTGCTGGAGAAGGACTGATTGTTACAGCTGGTGGAGTAGACACCCATATCCACTTCATTTGCCCTCAACAAATTGATACCGCGCTTTTTTCTGGAATAACTACTATGATTGGCGGCGGTACAGGTCCTGCAGATGGGACAAATGCAACTACCTGTACGCCAGGAGGGTGGTATTTATCGCAAATGATGAAAGCATCAGACGAGTACCCAATGAATTTAGGATATCTGTGTAAAGGAAATTGTGCAGAATATGAGCCTATAGCCGAACAGATTAAAGCTGGGGCAATGGGCATAAAAATTCACGAGGATTGGGGTTCTACCCCTTCAGTTATAGATGCATCTTTACGTGTAGCAGCCGATTATGATGTTCAGGTAGCAATCCATACAGATACTCTTAATGAAGCGGGATGTGTTGAGGATACCATTGCCGCTATTGATGGGAGGACAATTCACACTTACCATACAGAGGGCGCAGGCGGTGGTCATGCCCCTGACATTATAAAAATAGCTTCATTTCCTTATGTTCTTCCATCCTCAACCAATCCTACTATGCCTTTTACAATAAATACAATAGATGAACATCTCGATATGTTAATGGTGTGCCACCATCTTGACAGTTCAATTCCCGAGGATGTTGCTTTTGCAGATTCAAGGATACGCCCCGAAACTATCGCGGCTGAGGATGTCTTGCATGATATGGGCGTTTTCAGTATGATGTCATCGGATAGTCAGGCTATGGGAAGAATTGGCGAAGTCATAACGAGAACATGGCAAACTGCTCATAAAATGAAAAATGAACGCGGTGCTCTTTTAGAGGAAATCGGCGACAATGATAATTTCAGAGTAAAAAGATATGTATCAAAGTACACAATTAATCCTGCAATAACACATGGAATTTCTGAATATGTTGGTTCTGTTGAGAAAGGCAAGTTTGCCGATCTTGTGCTTTGGAAACCTGCATTTTTCGGTTCAAAGCCTGAAATGATAATTAAAGGCGGAATGATTATCGCTTCAAGAATGGGTGATGCAAATGCTTCGATACCTACCACTCAGCCCGTTATTTACCGTCATATGTTTGCGGCACACGGAAAGGCAAAATATTCTGTCTGCATAACATTTACTTCAAAGTTCGCATATGAAAACGGTATAAAGAACAGGCTTGGTCTTGAAAAAATCGTTCTCCCTGTACAACATTGCAACAATATTAAGAAAAGAGACATGCGTTTTAATGATAATACTCCCGAAATTATTGTCGACCCCGAAACATATTCTGTAACAGCAGACGGTGTCGAACTTAAATCCGAACCCGCGAAGTCGCTTCCTTTAACCCAGCTATATAATCTTTTTTGATTTCAATTAATGACAAAAGGAGAATTAAAATATGCATTATAAAGAAATTATTGGAAAATCAGATGATAATCAATTTTGTAATATAAGCATTGATTATGTTGATTTTGAATGGCATGAGATTTATAAGAAGTTGCATAAGAAAACCAGTCGTGGTAGCAAAGAAATCGCACTTAGCCTTGATAATTACATTTTGACACAGGGACTTCGTGATGGTGATGTTTTGGGTAAAGACGACAATACCATATTTGTTGTAAATATTCTTCCGTGTGAAGTGTTAATTATAACCGCAGATCCTCATCTTATTCCTAAGATTTGCTATGAAATCGGCAACAAACATGCTGCTCTTTTTTATGGCGAAAGCCAAGATGAATTTGTAACACCATACAACGAGCCTGCAAGAATACTTCTTGAGAAAATCGGCGCAAGCGTTAGCGTTAAAACCGTTAAATTAAATCAAGGCCGCTCGATTTCTTCAACAGTAAACTTGCATGCGCATTAAAATGACAGATTTATATTTTTTACTGCTGCAAATAAATGATTCTCTTTTTCCCATAGGCGCGTATGCTCATTCTTATGGGCTTGAAACATACATTGTGCGCGGACTAATAAAGGATGAATTACAGTCAGAGCAGTATATTAAAAGCTATATAATAAACAGTATGGTGTCTGCGGAGCTTCTTTCAATCAGACTTGCTTTTGAAAAAGCAGAAGTAAATGATATTGACGGAATATTTTATCTTGAAGAAATAGCTACAGCAAGTAGGTTGACTGAGGAAATAAGGAATGCAAATAGAAAATTGGGTTCAAGATTTATTAAAACGGTTATTTCGTCAAATGCTAATATTGAAAATAATGTTTTCTATTGTTATGCAAAAGCGAATAAACCAAAAACCCATGCAATCGCCTATGGAGTTTTCTGTGCGGCGGCTAAGATGAATGAAAATGAGGTAATAAGGCACTTTTTATATTCTCAAATTTCGGCTTTAGTTACCACCTGTGTTAAATTGGTTCCTTTATCTCAAACATCGGGACAAAAAATGCTGACAGGTCTTTTTCCCATTATGAACGAAGCTGTTGAATTGTCATATAAGCTAGATGAAAACGACCTGTATAGATCATGTCCCGCATTTGATATCAGAAGTATGCAGCACCAGGTACTTTATTCAAGAATGTTCATGAGCTGAACAGAAGGGTGGCATTTTATGTCTTATACAAAAATCGGAGTAGCGGGGCCTGTTGGTTCTGGGAAAACCGCGCTTGTTGAAGTATTAATCAGATTGCTTTCAAAGGATTACAGTATTGGAGTAATAACGAATGATATTTACACAAAAGAGGATGCGGAATTTCTTTGTAAAAACAGTGTTCTTCCAAAAGAACGCATTATCGGCGTTGAGACGGGAGGCTGTCCTCATACCGCAATTCGGGAAGACGCCTCGATGAATCTTGAGGCTGTAGATGAGCTTATTAGCCATTTTCCCGATATTGAGCTTGTGTTTATCGAAAGCGGCGGCGATAATCTTTCAGCAACATTCAGTCCTGAACTTGTTGATGCAACGATTTTTGTTATTGATGTTTCAGCGGGAGATAAAATTCCAAGGAAAGGCGGTCCTGGTATTACCCGTTCGGATTTGCTTGTTATAAATAAAATTGACCTTGCGCCGTATGTAGGAGCGGATTTATCGGTTATGGAACGCGACAGCAAAAAGATGAGAGGAAACAGACCGTTTATTTTTACTAATATAAAAAGTGGAAGCGGGATTGAGAATGTTTTAAAATGGGTAAAAAGCGATGTTCTTTTTGAAGGAATGATATGACAGACAACAATTTTGGAAGGCTATCTAGACTGTTGCTCTCATCAAAAATAAAAAACGGGCAAACAATTCTTGCTGATGAATATTTCACTGCTCCTTTTAAAATTATGAAACCGTTTGCCAAAGAAAATGGTGATATAAGTGTTATGCTTTTGACGGCATCGGCAGGGTTGATGCAAGGAGACAGACAAAAGATAACGCTTAATATAGGACAAAACACAGCCCTTTATTTAACATCACAGGCTTTTGAAAAAATTCATAAAATGACCAACGGATATGCAGAACGAGCAACCGATATAATTATGGAAGATAACTCATTTTTGAACTATTCTCCGCTTCCTGTTATTCCGTTTGCGCAGAGTGATTACCGTGCAATTACAAATATAAGTCTTACCAAATCATCAAAGCTAATAATATCCGAGGTTCTTTCCTGCGGAAGATATTGTTGTGACGAAAGATTTTTATATAAAAATTATAGTTCTCTAATACAGACCCGCCGTGAGGAACGGCTAGTTTATCGCGATAATACCATTTACCGCCCAAGCCAAAGAGATATGGAGAATGCAGGCTTTTACGAAGGCCACACTCATTTGCTCAGTCTAACGGCATTTGGGTTCAAGCCATCTGAAGAAATAAAGCGCCTACTTGACGGATTAATAGATGTACTGTCGCTTGACGGAGGAACGTCGATTACTTTTGATGATGATTTTGTTTTCAGAGTGTTAGGAAATAGCGGTGATGAACTTTATAAAATATCGGAACAAGCGACAGGAATAATAGAAAAATTTAAATAAGCTGCTTAATTATGCTATCTTTAAAAAGCCTACTTTTTCAAAGGGCACAATTCATACAGAAAAAAGTGCAAACTGCACTATATAAGGAGATAGTCACAAGTAGAAGTGCCTCCGATTTTTGTTTAGTATATTTTTTTGTAGTGATTAAATCATACCAAAAATCTAGAGGGATTTCCTTATTTTATGCCTATTTTTATAAAGTTATGGATAAAATTATCTGTCTTATACCTATCTGTGGATAAAAACACGAAAACTCAAAAAAATCATAAGTATTGTTGCATTGCAGATAATGGGATATAATGGTTTGACAAATATTTTTTTATTGAGCTTGGATGCTGTTCTTGTTATTAATATGAGAATGTCATTACTCTTTATTTTGCTAGGCTATATATTTTTATAAATTATAACTGTAGCTAGACAGTCGTGAACACAAAAAGAAAAAAATGGTATGATTTTTATAGTAAAATTGAGGAATAACGAGGAAATATTTTTATGGCAGAAAAATTTATTGTTGTTACCGCAGATATAATAGACTCTAAAAAGAATTTGAAAAATATGGAACTTATAAGTACGTCTATTGAAAAACTTAATACTTTATTTAAAAATGATCTTGCAGCATATTTCAAAATATATAGAGGTGATGAAGTACAATGTGTATTATTACCTACGGAAAATGTAATGAAGATTGTTAGAAACTTTAGATATGCTTTAAAACCTTATGAGGTGCGCATTGGTATTGGAAAAGGAGAAATTGATAACAATTTGGAATTGTACAATAACAAATTAAAAAATGTGAATCCTTGGGAGAATAATGGACAGGCATTTTACAGCGCACGGGAAAGTTTAAATCATTTAACCAATAATCGAAGTCTTAATAAGAAACCAAGAACTTATTTCTTAAACAAATTAGATGACAAAGACGCTAATAATCTTACAATTAATTCATTATTGAATTTGTATGATATAGTGCTAGAATCATGGAAATTGAGTCAATGGGATAGTATTCTTGCATATGAGCAATACAAGAGCCTAGAGGCCGCAGCTAAGAATGTGAATAAATCATATCAAAGTATTCAGCGATCTGTTTCCAAAGCATGCTGGGATGAAGTTAAGCTGTGTGAAGAACAAATAAATTATTTAATTTGCAATCACTAAATACAACACAGAAACGTTGCAATCGCTAAATGCAACACAAAAACGTTGCAATCGCCAAATGCAACACAAAAGCGTTGCAATTATTAAGCACAACAATATTTTGGAGTAAACTTGGGGGCGGGAATGAATATTATATTGGCTACAATTTTTGCACATTTCATGTCAGATTTTATTATCCAATCAGATAAAACTGTAGAAGAAAAATCAAAATTAAGGGTGAAAGCACTAATTAAACATTTTTTAGAAGTATTAATTCCGTTATTTGTTGTTTTACAATTCCAATTCAGGCTGAGCGATATTATTCTGTATTCATTATTAATATCTGCTATACATATAATTATTGATATGGGAAAAGTACTCATACAAAAAATAAATATCAAAGAATTAAGTTTTAGGATGTTTATAATAGACCAGGTAATTCATATCTTTTCAATTATTTCAATCATAATTTTGTTTAATTATAAATTTGAATATAATAACTATTTCAATAGTATTACACCAATAATTAAAAATACTGTTTTTAATTACTCGCATGTAAATATGTCTCTTATTATTTCAAAAATAGAACTTTACAGTAGCATATATATATTATTTGGGGTAGGAGCTGGAATATTTATAGGCAACTTTTTAAAACCTTTCAAATGTGATGTTCAAGATGCTAATCCATTGAAGGCAGGAAAATATATTGGAATTTTTGAAAGATTTTTAATTATTACATTAACAATATTATCATAAAAGAGGCTTTGCTGAATATTATTTACTTGGAACATTATTAAGCATAATTACTGGGATTACTGGTGGGTTGTTATTAAATTATATAATTCCGTTTATTCAATAAACCTACTGATTTCTAAGTAGGTTTTTCTTTGGGTGCTTTTGGTTCATCACTTTCAATAATTTTTTATTTTAAAAACAGCTACTTTCTCTAATTTGATTTCGGATTTTGTAAGCAAATTAGGTTACTTCACATATAATATAAACAAGAGATATTATGGAATAAAAGGAAATATTATATGTCTATGTATTTTAAAAACCCTGAGAGAATTAAATTTCTAGATGAAATAAGGTTTAATAATGGAATTTGTAAGTTAAAAGAAACTTTCCATGATTTAGTCAATAAAAACCCGGAAGAGGCAGTTAAATTAATTAACGATGAAAATGTACTCTTTCCATCTCTGTTTATACTTCAACATGAAATTAAAAGGTCTGATCTTTATAATCAATTAAATGTACGAAATAAATACGCTTTAGAGATTACAAATGAGATGTTATTAAAAGAAATTTCAAAAACACAACGATTCTCTTACGAACATAAGCAAGAGAATTATTCTACATTAAAATGGATTCTGGAAACAGGATACATAGAAGATGGTTTAAGTGACCAATATGATGAAGTCCTAGAAACTGCCGCGATAATACTGACTAAGGTCTATAAAGACAAGAGCTGCTTACGTACGATAGAAGAGATGATTTTTAATCGATACAGAAAAGGGGCATTTATATATGATTTGGTTTGGGCATTTTTTGAAGCCTCAGACCCAGAAAGTTTAATTATGGTGGTAAACCGTTTACGCTCTTCTAACAGAAAGGATATTGAACTGGCACGAAGATTCCTAAACTTCATACCCTGCATAGGCATGAACGGTGAAGAAGATCCTATGAAACAGTACCAGTGTTCTTTGAAATGGATTAACGAAAATCAAAACTTCATTTATTATACAGGTGAGACCTTCCTCCAGACCAGTAATCCATATCGGTATGCTGTATCTTTGGAGGCAAGGTATCTACAAAAAACTGCATCGAATGTTCGTGGAGAATTATCGAGGTCATTAACAGCAGACGAATGTACCTGCATGGATAGTTTTATGAGATTAGATGATGCCTCCAAGTTGCTCCTTTCCAATTGTTCAGCTATGTTGTACCGCAAAAGCAAATACATGTGGAGTCAATGGCTTCGAAATCCAATTGAAAAACAAATAGAGATTGCGCAGAGGACATTGGGGGGATCACAATGATAAAAATAACAGGAAGTTTAATAGACTCCGATACTATTATTAACCAATATATACAAAACAGTATTGAGTGGAAGATAGTTAGTATATTATCTTCAAGTAGTGAAGTTTATAGATATGATTCACAAAAACAATTAGATTTTGAACTAAACCTACGAAAAAATATTGTAAAGGCAGCCAAAGACCTCGATAAAAGTAAATTTTCTTTCAAGGTCTTTCGAAAATCCAAGTGTAATCAGGATTACTGGCACAGAACGAAGGAGGGCGGGTTCACATTAGAAAACGGAGTTAAACCATCTGAAGCAGTGAAAGATATATATATTCACAGTTCAGATTATGGCACTGAATGTTCTACTGCAATAGTTATTGTTTATTATAAAGCACTTGTGGATATATTTCCTGAAGATCTTTTCAATAAATTATTTTCAGAGATATATCTAATGAATTGGCAGCATCTTGATTATGATCTTGGAATTGTTGATTATACAAAGGTTTCAGATTATTTACCAGGTGACGGCAGATATTTTAAGAATCCTGATGTTGATCCACTGAAACCTGAGTGGCAAGGGGAAAATGTTATTTATTTGGATAATGATCTTTATTATGGTCATGGCATAGGGATATTAAGTGATGAGAAAATCATTGTTGCATTAAATAAAGAAAGAATTAGTGATTCAGAAGTATTGGCATACTTAACGAATTCAGTGAATCATCTAAATTTTAAGTACCTGAGTAATAAATATTATAACTTTGAACCACTATTACAAGAAGAGGATATTCCATTATATTAAGAGGATATAGGGAACAAATATATTCCAAATTCAGTCATTTACTGCATCTTAGTAAAGCAATCGATGAAGTAACATATGCTGATCGCTTAAAATTAAAAAACTACTGAAAATTCAGTAGCTTTTTTGGTGCGACCGATGGGACTTGAACCCATATGGTATCCCTGAAAAAATCAAACGTGGAGTTATTTCACCAAGTAGAAACTCACGTGAAGTGTTTTTGTGGAGTATGATTATCGAAAATGTGCTATCTTCCTATAATAACGAATTAAATTGGGTTCAAGGAATTCGCAAAGAAATTCAGGGAAAATCCTGCAAAAATTTATCACTTACCATATAAAAACTGCAGCTATCATTCCAAAGAATTTGGTTAACAAGGACAGATTTAAGGAAATCCAAAAATCTCTTTTAGCACAACAATACAAGAACTAAAAATATAAAACGAGGGATGAAGTTCAAAATGGAAAAAAATTATGATATAATTTAGGTTTCATGGGAAAGGTTAAAGAACGGTTTATGGATTACTGCCCTACGAGGGTAATTTAAAAAATAGTTGATTTAGTCGCTAGGATGAAAGGCTGTTCTGGGCTGGAAGTTATGTACACTCAAACAATAAAAAAAGCAACAAATACTTTAATAATAAAGGGAGGATTTAGGATATGATATACAGACATAATGAAGAAATGATTGAAGAACGTTTAGAAAATATGAGAGGAGGTAAAGGAGCTGTAACTATAAAACATTTGCTCAAAGCTGACGAGATGTTGGGAAAGGGAAGGCTTTTTACTGAAAATACAATTTCTGTCGGATCATCTATAGGGTTGCACCCTCATGAAGGAGAGGTAGAAGCTTATTATTTTACGCAGGGTAGTGGCATTTACCATAACAATGATCAAAAACTAGAGGTAAAAGCTGGAGATTTAACATTGGTAGATGACCATAATAGTCATGGCCTTGAAAATACGGGGGAAGTACCCCTAGTTTTTATAGCATTAATTTTGTTTAAAGATATTAAATGAAAAAGATTTATATTGTTCAAAAATATGAAAATTATAAAAAATAATTCTTACTGGTGTGTAAAAGATGTAAAGGAAAGTTAATTATTACCACAATTCAGTAAAATATATTATTCAGACATTAAAAAAGAGAAGACACGAAATCTTCTCTTTTTTGGTGCGACCGATGGGACTTGAACCCATATGGTCTCCCACACGCCCCTCAAACGTGCGCGTCTGCCAGTTCCGCCACGGTCGCATCTGTAAAATTGTGATACAAACTTGCTTTTAATACTTGAGGGCTTACCATAGTTACAATGAAGTAACATCACCGCAAACGTACACGTCTGCTAATTCTGTCACGACCGCATCTATATAGGGTTTGCTAAGCTTTCGCATCAGCAAGTATGATTATACTAGCATATACTATAGGTTGTCAATATTATATTTCAAAAATATGTGTCTTTGGAGTAATAATAATATAAATTAACAATTTGTAAATAAATTAAGGTATATTAATTAAATGTGTTGAAGAAAGTAGGTAGGACTGGTACAATATTATTGATATCAAGAGAAAAGGAGAGTTGATTGTGGGGTTTTTTAGTTCGAATTATAATAAGCCAGGCCCAGGAGTTGATAAAGACGCTCCTTCAAAGCCAAGTTTTTTTGTTTTTTTTGAGGTGCTCAAGCGTAAATTTTGGCATTTGCTTAGAGTAAATATTATGTTTGTAATATTTAATATTCCTGCATTACTGATAGCTTTTTTCATGTCCTCAGTCTATATGCAGAAAATTACTATTGATGGTGGTTTAGGCGATTTCTATATCAGATTCTTTTTAGCTGCATTTATGACTTTATTACCAATTATTGCAGTGGGTCCAGTTCAGGCAGGATTCACCTATATTTTGAGAAATTATTCGAGAGAAGAACATTCTTTTATATGGTGGGATTTTAAAGAGACTTTTGTTAAGAATTTCAAGCAGGGAATGGCAATTACAGGTATAGATATTGTAGTGATTTATATTCTAGGAATAGCGTTGAACTTCTATACTAGTTCTTCGAATCTAATTTCAGTTGCAGCAACATCTTTTGTTGTTTTATCACTTGTAATTTTTTCAATGATGCATTTTTATATTTATCCGATGTTGGTTACAGTAAAGCTTAGTGTGAAAGATATTTACAAGAATGCTTTGATTTTTTCTATACTAAAGTTATTTCCAAACCTATTGATGTTTGTTTTAAATTTATTAATAGCATGTGCGGCGTTTTACAATATTTTGATAGGTGTTGTTCTTTATGGTCTATTGTTACCAAGCTTTGTAGGGCTAATGAACAACTTCTTTGTTAATCCAATTATAAAGAAGTATGTTGTGAATCCTACCGAGTTAGAAAAAACAGAAGATGAAGAAGACGATGATGATGATGAAGAAGATGCTGATAGTTTTTACAGAAAAGAAAAAGGTAGTATAGACTCTTCTAAAACAGACGTTGACGAAGATATTAAGTTGTTGTAAGATAATGATAACTCAGAAAAGTAAACATATTTTAAAAATGGTACTGTCTCAATTTTCTTTTGAGACAGTACCATTTTTGTTATAGTTCGTGCGAATTAACTTTAAATATTAAATTCCTGCTTGATAGCCAAAATAGCTTTATCAATATCCTTCTCATAAATGAGGTATGATATTTCAACCGTAGAGGTGGTAATCAGTTTTACCTCTATCTCATTTACCGCTAGCAGTGTAAATAGCTGGGCAGCTACCCCTGGTCTGTTCTTCATTGCTTCTCCAAAAACAGTAATCTTGGTATTATCTGAGTCGATTTCTATTCTCAAGTTTGGGACTTTATCCTTAAAAGAGTTTAGCAGGCTAATTACCTTAACAATGTCTTCCAATGATAGGCTAAAAGAAATATTGATTTTCCCTTTGTAGGAAGGGGCTTGACTAATCATATCAATATTAATTTTTTCACTAGCTATTTTACTAAAAATGTTTGAAATAAGCGTCATATCATTTGGAAGATTATCTACGGTCACAAGTGCCACATTGTATAAAGTACTGATACTTGTAACTGGATTTATTGACATAATAAATTCCTCCTCAAAATTTTATTAGTTTATCCGATGTCTACCGCCGCTAATAGCAATATATAAGCGACGCTACGACCCTAGATAACTATTTCTAATCTTCATAGAAAATAAAAGCTCTCTCTGAAGCTAAGAACTAGTTTATCTCTGCAATAAGGTCTGCCATTGAATATATGCCAGGCTCCTTTGATGCAAGAAACATAGATGCCTTTAGTGCGCCAACACCAAATATTTCTTTTGACGTTGCTGTATGGTTTATTTCAATGATCTCATCATTGCCTGCAAAAATAACAGAGTGGTCACCCACAATTGTACCACCGCGGACAGCATGTATACCAATTTCCTGCTTGCTACGCTTTTTCCTTCTAGAATGTCTGTCATACATGTACTCGCATTTTTCTTCAAGTGAAGTATTAATGGCATCTGCAATTGCGAGAGCAGTACCACTAGGAGAATCAATTTTTTGATTGTGATGCTTTTCAACAATTTCAATATCAAATTGCCCCTCTAATACTTTTGCAGCCTTTTTAACAAGGTCAATAAGTAAGTTTACCCCTATCGACATGTTTGCAGAGAAAAATACTGGGATTTTCTTTGAAACCTCACTCTTCAGTAGGCTACTTTGCTCTAAAGAAAGGCCTGTTGTAGCCACTACAATAGGAATACGTTTTTCCTGCGCATATTCTATTAATCCGCTAAATGCCTTCGGACTTGAAAAATCAATAATAACATCAACTTTCACATTGCATTCCTTCAGTGAAGTAAAAACGGGGTAGGAATTGCTAATATTATCATTTAAGTCAAAACCAGCAACTATCTTTAATCCAATGAAATTATCAGAAAGTCTGGTAATTACCTGACCCATTTTCCCGTTACATCCACTTAACAATACATTAATCATTTGCATTTCACATCCTAATCTATAAAATAAGTTTTGAGATAAGTCATTAAACCTTTAGTCCGTAGTTTTTTAATTCATTTTTTAGAAGATCTAAATATTTATCTGACATATCAACTAAAGGCAATCTGCAGCTACCTACATTCATCCCAAGCAAATTCATTGCTGCTTTTATTGGAATTGGGTTTACCTCAATAAACAGTGCCTTTATCAAATCTAATGTTTTTAGCTGCAATTTTCTGCTGCCCTCAATATCACCAGCTAAATACTTAGCTACTATATCGTGAGTATCCTTTGGAATAATATTAGCCATAACAGAGATTACTCCTTTTGCGCCCATAGAGAGAAAAGGAACAACTACGCCATCTTCTCCAGAGTAGACCGTAAAATCATCTCCACAAAGATTTACAATATCACCAACCTGTGAAAGATTGCATTCTTTTATTGCAACAATATTGTCAAACTGAGATAAAGCTTTTATAGTTTCTGGTAAGATATTCAAATTTGTCCTTGATGGAACATTGTATAGTACTGCGGGAATTGTGATACTGTTTGCAATAAGCTTAAAATGCTCATACAAACCCTTTTGATTAGTCTTGTTATAGTATGGTGTAACGGTTAAAATGGCGTCAGCACCAACCTCCTGCGCGTACTTGCTGAGCTCTATTGCATGGACAGTGTGATTGCTGCCAGTACCCGCTATAACTGGTACTCTTTTGTTAACCTTCTCTACCGTGTACTTTATTACAGCTTTGTGCTCATCGTCATACATGGTAGAAGCTTCACCAGTGGTACCACAAATAATTATTGCATCAGTACCTTCTTTGATTTGAAACTCAATTAATTCGGAAAGCTTATTATAGTCAGTACCTTCATTTGTAAATGGGGTAACAATTGCAACACCTGATCCTGTAAAAATCGGTTTTTTCATATAAACACTCCTTTTCTATAAACAAATAAAAACGTTAGCATAGAGCCAACGTCTGTTTAACAAATAATAATAAACAGATAGCACTCCATCATGTAGAAATGATGACAGTCACAAAGCTATTAACTTTGAAACCAGGCATTACAGTATTAAATGGGTAAATAAATGCCTTCGGCGTTTTTCCCTTTCAAAACAAATCTCAAGACCCCCAAAATCTTCATTGCTCTTACTTTTAAAAAACGCACCTCTATCTAAAATCTATTCAGTTTTTTTAATAATATCATTGGTGAAATAAAGTGTCAAATATTTTATTATTTATATTCTATGCTAGATATTTCTTTATTGTTACATTTTGTATCTTAAGCAGGATGTAGTATAAATTTTGTCGAAAATAGTTATACATATGCAAAAAGAGAAGGAGTTACATACAGATGAAGAAAATTTGCTTATTTTTATGCACAGTGTTACTTTTTTTAACGTTATCTGGAGTTAACAGCTCGAACACTTATGCAGCAACTAATCCTACAGTAAAAATCGGTTTGTATTATAATTCAACTGCGCAATGCCAGATTGATATTAGTGCTGATAAAGGGGTATCCTTTAGTGCATTTGATTCAATCGCAAATAAAGATTATCCTGTATATAGCTCAGGAGCAGGGGAAGTAATAACTATTAGAAAAGATAGCTATTATACTAATAGTGGATTAAAGTTTACTTCTGTTATTGCAAGCAATAATCCGACAACTGGCCCGTTTCATATTCAAATTCAAAATACCTTCAATACATATAATGACACTTTACCTATTGTTCAAAGCTATATACAAAAAGGTGTGGCTGCATATCCTGTATATACTGATTCTGGTTGGAATGTATGGGCTGGCTTCTATATTAATAAAGCAGCTGCGGAGGCAGCAATTGTGGGTGTTAAGACAAAGCTTGGCGAAAATGTTTATACTGTAATTGAGCAGGTGGATACAAGAATTTATGGTGTAAACAACTTGGGGAACGTTAAGTTTATGTATGCATCGGTAAAAAATCTTTTAAGAGGTAAGTCCTTGTCCACTGAAAATCCAAATCCAATAAAAATTGGTACTGCTATACTTAACTCATTTAGAGGGCAAGTAGAGTTCCTGAGAAAAACCGGAAGTGATATGACAATAATCAACGTGTTACCTTTAGAAGAATATTTATATGGTGTAGTACCAAATGAAATTGAGGCATACTCAAATGTTGAGGCCTTAAAGGCTCAGGCAATAGCAGCAAGAACATATTCCTATAAATCAATAAACAAACATGCTTCGTCGGGGTTTAATCTTTGCTCAACTACTGACTGTCATGTGTATAAAGGTGAAAATTCAGAGAGCCCAATTACTAATAAGGTGGTTGATGATACAAAGGACATGGTTGTTACCTATAATGGCAGTTTAGTTGAAACTGTTTATTTCTCTTCAAGTGGAGGAAAAACTGAGGCTGCTGTCAATGTGTGGGGGAGTAGTTTTCCTTACTTGCAAAGTGTTGAGGACAAATATGAATCAGGTAAATCCTATCAATATAATTGGAAACTAAACTACACTATCGATGAAGTTAATCAAAAATTGAAAAGCTATAATATTGGGACAGTCACAGGCATGGAAATTACTAAGTGCTCAGAAGCAGGAAGACCCATTGAAATTATTGTTAGAGGAACGTTAAAGCCTGAAGGGATAGTTATATCAAAAGATAAATGCAGGACATTTCTGGGTTTATACAGCCAGTTGTACACAATGACTACCGATGCTGATATAAATATTTCTGTAAATAATCAAAAGGTTAGCACGCAATTGAGCAAAGTAACGGTAATAACTGCAACTGGTCAGACTACATACTCAGATCCAGCCCAACAGATTACCATAATTGGTGCAAATGGAGCAAGTACTACTGTATCTGCAAGCCCAACAGAATATGATTTTATTGGAAAGGGCTGGGGACACGCAGTTGGAATGAGCCAAGAGGGCGCAAAGGGTTATGCAAATGCTGGCTACACCTACGACTGGATACTTGAACATTATTATACTGGCACAGAAATAGAACTGAAGAAGTAAAGAATAAACACAGGTTTCCACATACCCGCAACATCAAGCCGAAAGGCGTGATGGCAAAAAGCGAAGGTCCAAAAATCCATTTTGGCCTTCGCTCTTTAAATTCACCGACGCAAGTCGGTGCACCATAACTATTCACTATTCATTTTTCACTATTCACTAAGTTCTCCCATGCACTATTCACTAAGTTTTACTTAGCTTAATTTATACACTTCTTACTAAGGAAAAACTCATTATAAAGAGAGAGAACAGCTTTGTTTGATTGCGACTGTCTAACTGCAAACATCATAGTAATCTCAGATGAACCTTGATTTATCATCTCCAAGCTAATTGAAGCCTTTGCTAAGGCTGTAGTAGCTCTTGATGCAGTTCCTACAGTGTTTTTCATACCTTCACCAACAATAATTATAAGTGCTAAATCATGGTCTATAGACACATCATCACAATTTAATTCATTTTTGATGCGGTCAATAATTTTCTGTTCCATTCCTTCTTTTTTGAACTGATTTTGCTTTAAAATTATAGATATATTATCTATACCTGAAGGAGTATGCTCATAGGAAATGCCTTCTTCCTCTAGTATTTGAAATAGTTTTCTACCAAAACCGATTTCTCTATTCATCATAAATTTGCTGACATAGATACAACAGAAGCCAGAATCACTTGCGATACCAACTACATGGCTTGGAGAATAGTCTCGTTGCAAAGATATCTTTGTTCCAGGCGCTGTAGGGTTATTGGTATTCTTAATGCATACAGGAACACCCGCCATAAATACAGGCACCAATGTGTCCTCATGCAAAACAGAAAAGCCAGCATATGATAATTCTCTCATCTCTCTGTAAGTTAGCTCTGAAATTGCAACAGGATTGTGAACTAAACCTGGATGTGCTGCAAATACAGCATCAACGTCAGTAAAGTTCTCGTATAAATCCACTTTTAAAGCGGCTGCCAATATTGAGCCTGTAATATCTGAACCACCACGAGGGAACGTAGCTACATCTCCATCGATAGTGTAGCCGAAGAAGCCTGGAAAAATAATTATTCCCTCAATTTCGTTCAACATTTTGAGATTTTCAAAAGATTCAGGCAAAACCTGAGCATTACCAAACTCACTGCTAAGTAATAAACCTGCTTGCTTAGGGCTTACGTATTGAGCTTTTTTGCCGATGCTATTTAGATATGAAGCTACCAATTTAGCACAGTTATCTTCACCAGCAGCTTTCATTGCATCCATAAACATTCCTTTATGGCTTGTATCTAGCTTTAACCTATTTTCTAAGTCATCTCTAATCTGTTTTACTATTCCATCACCTAGCTTTAAATCATCAGCAATATCTTTAAATCTTTTTATTACAGCTTCAAGTTCTGCAGTTGCGTTACCTGTATCTAAATGCTTGTGTGCACATTCTATCAGTAAATCGGTTACCTTAGTATCTTCTTTATTTCTCTTACCAGGTGCAGATACTACAACGATCTTTCTGTCACTGTCTAAGAGAACAATATCACAAACCTTTTTAATTTGTTCGGCATTAGCCAACGAGCTTCCTCCAAATTTTGCTACCTTCATTTTGAATCCTCCATTCATCTATCTATCTAATATTTTTATACTATAAAACATTCATAAAAAATCATATCCCATTAACAGAGTTCTTGGATTCAGAGGGAGGTTTAATTACCTCTGAATCTTAGAAATTGTTATCCAAGGTTTTAGCAACGCTTATCTCCTACGTATGGAAGTGAGTATTAGCGTTGATAGACATAGAATAAATTATACAAAAAAACAGTATAGAAGGCAATAAGTATTTGTAATATAAACAATTATACTGTATGATAATTATTGATTATTTGATACATTTTTGGAGGTAATGATTTCTACTTATATAATGATTTCTACTTATATATTGAAGAATAATTATTTAAAGAAATATTTGGAGGATTTATAAAAGTGAATTTGCAGGATTTTAATTACTATTTGCCGCAAGAGCTTATTGCTCAGCACCCAATGGAAAAAAGAGATATGTCAAGGTTGATGGTACTAGATAAAAAAACAGGTCAAATAGAGCATAAGGGCTTTAAGGATATTGTTGACAATTTTAATGAAGGCGATTGCCTTGTTTTAAATAATACTAGAGTTATTCCAGCCAGATTACTCGGAGTAAAAGAGGGAAGTGGCGGAAAAATAGAGTTTGTTCTTTTGAAACGTGTAAAGCACGATGACTGGGAGGTCATATTAAGACCAGGGAAAAAGGCAAAGCCTGGCGCAAGATTTGTTTTTGGAAATGGCGAATTGAAGGCTGAGATATTAGAAGTTCTTGAGGAAGGGAACAGACTAGTTAGGTTTTTATATGATGGTGTATTTGAAGAGATACTAGATAGAGTTGGAATTATGCCCCTGCCGCCATATATAACTGAAAAATTAGAGGACCCCGAGAGATATCAGACAGTTTATGCAAAATATAATGGCTCGGCAGCTGCACCAACAGCGGGCTTACATTTCACTCAGGAGCTTTTAGGTGTATTGAAAAATAAAGGCGTAAGGATTGTAAATGTCATGTTGCATGTTGGTTTAGGTACATTTAGACCTGTGAAGGTAGATGATATTACAAAGCACAAAATGCATTCGGAATACTTCTCTATAGACCAAGACGCATGTGATACAATAAATGCTACCAAAAAAAACGGCAAAAAGGTAGTGGCGGTTGGAACAACAAGCTGTAGGGTTTTAGAAACTGTTGGTAGCAATGGTGAACTAACTGCAGGTGATGGCTGGACTGACATTTTTATATATCCTGGCTATCAGTTCAGGATTGTGGATAGTATGATTACAAACTTTCATTTGCCACAATCAACACTTATAATGCTGATAAGTTCTTTGGCGGGAAGAGACAATATTTTGAATGCGTATTCGGTGGCTGTTACTGAAAAATACAGATTTTTCAGCTTTGGAGACGCAATGTTTATAAAGTAGACTTAGTTCAGATGAAGTTTTCTGAACTCTAGCACTTTAAAAAAGTATAAGTGCAACTAAGCTTCTGCCGTCGCTGTAGGCTTGGCACAAGCTAAGTTTTCTTTATCGCACTTATACTTGTAAGGTATAAAGTAGACTTAACTAATGGAAGGATTCTTTTTTATGGCCGCAGTTACTTATGAATTAATTAAAACATGTAAACAAACAGGTGCGAGGTTGGGCAGAGTTCACACACCTCATGGGTCTATTGATACTCCTACATTTATGCCTGTAGGCACATTGGCAACAGTAAAGGGCATGTCTTCTGAGGAATTGAAGGAGATTAATGCTGAAATCATACTAAGCAACACATATCACTGTTATTTGAGACCAGGACAGGATATCGTCAAGCAGGCAGGTGGCTTGCATGGCTTTATGAACTGGGATAGGCCAATACTTACTGATAGCGGAGGCTTTCAAGTGTTTAGCCTCAGTGGGCTTAGAAAGATTACCGAAGAAGGTGTTATTTTTAGATCTCATATAGATGGATCAAAGCATACTTTTACCCCTGAATCCGTTATGGGAATTGAAAACGATTTGGGTGCTGATATTATAATGGCATTTGATGAGTGCGCACCTTATCCTGCAGAATATGATTATGTAAAAAAGTCCATGGAGAGAACAACTAGATGGGCTATGCGGTGTAAGGAAGCTCACAAAGATACTGAGAGACAGTCACTCTTTGGAATAGTTCAGGGTGGAATGTACAAGGATTTAAGAATAGAGAGTGCCAATCAGCTGAAGGATTTGGACTTTCCCGGCTATGCAATAGGTGGCCTTAGTGTAGGAGAACCGGCAGAGCTAATGTATGAAGTACTAGACTATACTGCCCCATTATTGCCAGCCGACAAGCCAAGGTATCTTATGGGAGTTGGTACCCCAAATTATTTAATAGAAGGTGTACTCAGAGGTATTGATATGTTCGACTGCGTGCTTCCTACTAGAATAGGAAGAAATGGCACTGTATTAACAAGCCGAGGCAGGGTAATAATTCGTGATGCAAAGTATTCTAGAGATTTTTCAAAGCTTGATCCAGACTGCGATTGCTACGTGTGCCGAAACTATTCAAGAGCATATATAAGGCATTTGCTCAAGTGCGGTGAGTTGTTAGGCCTCAGACTGACATCTTGGCACAATTTATATTTTTTAATTAACTTGATGAAACAAGTAAGACAAGCTATAATGGATGATAGATTGGGTAGCTTTAAAGATGAATTTTATCTTAAATATGGTTACACAAAATAATTAATGATTAATACAGTTCTACTGTGTTAAATAAATATTCTCAGGAGGTAATTTTTTAATGGAAGCTATACTAATTCAATTTGTTTTACCTATGGTTTTAGTTTTTGGACTTATGTATGTTATGCTTATTCTTCCTCAGAAGAAGAAAGAAAAGAAGACCAAGGATTTGCTTAATTCATTACAGGTTGGATGGGCTGCTATAACTATCGGTGGTATTTCTGGCAAAATAGTTAATATAAAAGAAGATGAAATCACTATCGAAACTGGTATTGAGAAAACCAAAATACTTATTAAGCGTTGGGCTATAAAAGAAGTTGTAAAACCTGTTGAAGCTTAAACAAAAATTAAAACTATTTTAGTAGTCACTTGTTCTAAGTAGGCAACCTCAAAAATAAAATATATAGAAAACATTCTATTATATTTTGCGGAGGGACACTATGATTGGACAGACACCTGGATTGAAAAAGTCACTTAATGAACATGTAAATCTGTTGAGGGTTGTTAAAGGATTGATTATTTCTTTTCTTATAACACTCCCTTGCTTTTTAGCGTTTGCTACGTTTTTGACTTATACGGATTTTCCTGAAAAATACACATATATTGCTGTACTTGTCACTACTGTCATAAGTGTGCTAGTAGCATCTGCCTACTCCACTAAAAATGTTAAGAGTAAAGGTTGGATGAATGGCTGTTTTGTAGGTATCCTGTATGTGGCTATATTATACTTGGCTAGCAGTATAGTTTTTATGAATTTTGCAATTGACATTCAGGTACTTTTAACAGTTGTCATTGGAGCAATTGTGGGTTGCCTAGGTGGTATTTTTGGAATTAATTTGCGGTAATGTTGTTCTAAAAAATGCCTTTTCAAAACTATTAAACTGTGCTATACTCGGCTAAGAAAATTAATAGGAGGTACTACAATATGAAACATATAACGACAATAAATACGGCTACTTTAAAAGACAGCCTTGCAAAAGGTGGATGTGGAGAATGTCAAACCTCATGTCAATCAGCTTGTAAGACATCTTGTACAGTTGCAAATCAAAGCTGCGAAAAGAAATAATACATTATAATTTTGTATAGGTATAAATAAGGAATAAAAGTGAAAGGTGTCTAAATATAACACTTTTCACTTTTTAAATGTTTATACAAAATATCCTCTCATTGAGTATATTTATGCAAAACAAATGTATTTTTATAGGACTCTAGGAGGTCGCTTATTCAATGATTCACAAGTATACAATGCATGGTACAAACATAGTCTTGGACATAAGCAGTGGAGCAGTTCATGTATTTGATGCAGCCGCTTTTGATATTGTTGATTTGTACAAGACTAAAACTAAAGAGCAGATTATTGAAGTTTTGTCACAAAAGTATGATGGACAAGCTATTTTAGATGCTTATGATGAGATTGTAAAATTAGAGTCAGAAGAGCTGCTTTTTAGTGAAGATGTATATTCTGATATTATCACAAATTGGGAAAGAAAGCCCGTTGTTAAGGCTCTCTGCCTTCATATTTGCCATGACTGCAATTTGAGATGCAAGTACTGCTTTGCTTCAACTGGAAGCTTTGGCGGGCATAGATCAATGATGGACGTAGAGACAGGCAAAAAAGCAATAGATTTTCTAATCGAAAAGTCAGCAGGAAGGCGTAATTTGGAGGTTGACTTTTTTGGTGGTGAGCCTCTCATGAATTTTGATGTAGTAAAACAGATTGTTGAGTATGCACGAAACTTAGAAAAGGAAGCCAATAAGAACTTTAGGTTCACCATTACTACCAATGCGATTCTTATTAATGAAGACAACAAAGAGTTTATAAATAAACACATGCATAATGTTGTTCTTAGCATTGATGGGCGTAAGGAAACAAATGATAGAATGAGGACTAGAGTAGATGGCTCTGGAACGTATGACAGTATCCTTCCTAAAATAAAAGAAATGGCGGATTCTAGAAATCAAGATAATTATTATGTAAGAGGTACTTTTACAAGAGAAAATCTTGATTTTTCAGAGGATGTTTTGCATTTGGCAGATGAGGGCTTCAAACAGATATCTATTGAGCCTGTTGTTGCTGCTAAGGACTCTGGATATGATATACGTGAGCAAGACCTTGAAAAGCTTTTTTCTGAATATGAGTACCTTGCCAACGAGTATATTAAGAGGGGAAAAAACAAGGAAGGCTTTAATTTCTTTCACTTTATGATTGATTTGAAGCAAGGTCCTTGTGTTATAAAAAGGATGGGTGGATGTGGTTCTGGACATGAATATCTAGCTGTTACGCCAGAAGGAGACTTATATCCATGTCATCAGTTTGTTGGTGATGAAAAATTTAAAATGGGTAATATTCATCAAGGTGTATTTAACACTGACTTTCAAAAGAATTTCCAGAAATCAAATGTTTATTCAAAAAAAGAGTGCTCGGAATGTTGGGCAAAATTTTATTGCAGTGGAGGATGTGCTGCTAACGCATATCAATTTAATAATGATATAAATATTCCATACAAGATAGGTTGTGAGCTCGAGAAAAAGAGAGTTGAGTGTGCAATCTGGATTAAAACTCAAGAATAGAGGGGTACCTTGTGATAAGAGATTTTAACAACATTACACCAAAAATTCACGAAACTGCTTTTGTTGCACCCAATAGTACAGTTATTGGCGACGTAGTCCTAGGCGCCAATTCAACAATTTGGTACAATGCAGTATTGAGGGGAGATATCGACAGTATAATTGTTGGTGACAACACTAATATACAGGAAGGCTGTATACTGCACTGTAAAAAAGGAGCAGAGGTAAGAATAGGTTCTCACGTTACAATAGGGCATGGCGCTATATTACATAGCTGCCAGATTGGTAATAATACACTTATTGGAATGGGTGCAATAGTGCTTGATGATTCAGAAATTGGTAATAACTGCTTAGTTGCGGCTGGTAGTGTTGTGACTCCAAGAACGAAAATACCTGATGGAAGCTTAGTAGTTGGTAGTCCAGCGATGATTAAGAGAATACTGTCAGAACAGGAAATTCTTGAGATTAAAAGTAATGCAAATGAGTATATTAATCTTTTGAAGTATTATAAATAGTTCTAAAGTATAAATATTTTAATGTTTATAAATATTTTTAATAGTATTGTATACTCTAAAGTTAGTTGAGTAGCAAATGGAGGTAAAAATGATTATTCCTTTACAGGTTAGAGAAAATGAAGAGGTAAAATGTCTCATAGCTACAGCTGACAGACAGCTGAAAGAGATGGGATATACTGAGCATTCATTAAGACATTTAACACATGTTTCAAAGACTGCCGGCAATATTCTTTCAGAATTAGGATTTAGTTCTAGAGATGCCGAGTTGGCTGAAATTGCGGGTTATTTGCACGATATTGGCAATGCGATAAATCGAATGGATCATGCTCATTCAAGTGCTATTATGGCATATGAACTCTTGCTGAGGATGGGAATGTCATACTCGGAAGTCTGTGAAGTTATGCTTGCCATAGGTAATCATGATGAAAACTCTGGTACGGCTGTGAGTACAATTTCAGCTGCACTTATTTTAGCCGACAAATCAGATGTTCATAGGTCACGAGTACAAAATACTGATTTTTCGACATTTGATATTCATGACCGAGTAAATTATGCAGTGGAAAGTTCAACTCTTTCGGTTAACAATGGAAACAAGAGTGCAACACTCCAACTTCATATTGATACTAAAATATGCCCTGTCATGGATTATTTTGAGATTTTTCTCGCTAGAATGACAATGTGCAGGAGAGCAGCTACGTATTTGAAGCTAGATTTTCAGTTAATCATTAATGAAAATAGGTTATTGTAAATGTAAATTTCTAGTCAATAATAGACATATTTATTGACTAGTATTTTTCATAGTTATATAATGTCGAAGTGAAGTAAAATACAAGGGGGAATTCAACAAATGAGAGGAAATAACGCGGTTAAATTTTTCTCGATAATAATTATCACCGGAATTTTAACCTGGATAACTGCTTTTGGGTCTATCCTAGGCTTTGATATACCTGGCGCTGCAGATATCCGTCCAGGTATTGATATTCAGGGAGGGGTAGATGCTAAATTATATGCAGTTACAAAGGACGGCAGTCTACCATCAAAAACAGATTTAGATTCAGCAAGGCTTACTATTGAAAAGAGATTGGATTCAAAGAAGATTTTTGATAGAGTTATAACAACTGACACTCAAAAGGGTTATTTACTCGTACAGATTCCTCACAAAAAAGGTGAAGCGTTTGATCCACAAAAGTCAATTGAAGAAATTGGTAAGACTGCTTTACTAACATTCCGAAATGTTGATAATGCTACAAAAGATGCTTCTGGGAATTATACTACGTCTGGTTCTAGTATTATCTTAGAAGGTACTGATATTGTGGATGCAACTGCGGAGCTAGCACAAGAGGGTGGTTATGAAGTAGGCCTCAAGCTTTCAGTAGCTGGAGCTACGAAGTTCGCGAAAGCAACTGGAGAAATGATTGGTAAGCCTATAGCAATATTCATGGATGAAGAGCTTATAAGTGCACCAAATGTTCAGTCTCAGATTACTGGTGATTCTGCTAGAATTACTCTTGGCGGGACTGCTTCAGAAGCACAGCAATTAGAAGCCAAGAATCTGGCAGGGCTCATCAAATCAGGTTCATTACCATTTAAACTCGAAGCAAAACAGGTGAATAATATTAGCCCTACGCTTGGTTCAAATGCACTTAAAGTTAGTATTGATGCCTTTGTAGTAGCATTTATTTTAATATGTTTGTTTATGATATTCTATTATAGACTGCCGGGGTTAATTGCATGTATTGCATTAGTACTTCATACGGCTTTAGAGCTTTTGGCATTATCATGGATTCATATTACCGTTACGTTGCCAGGTATTGCAGGTCTTATCCTTACTATTGGTATGGCAGTTGATGCTAACGTAATAATATTCGAAAGAATTAAAGAAGAACTTAGGGGCGGAAAAACTCTCCGTTCGGCGATAGATGTTGGATTTAAAAGAGCATTTTCAGCTATACTTGATGGAAATGTGACTACTCTTATAGCGGCTGTAGTTCTATTGAAGTTTGGGACAGGCCCAATACAGAGTTTTGCATACACTCTGTTAATAGGTGTTATATTAAGTTTCTTGACAGCGGTAACAGCTACAAGGTTAATGCTTAAGGCTGTATCTGATTTGGATATAGCAAGGCATCCTTTTCTATACGGAGTTAGCTTGAAAGTGAAAGGAGGCAAAGCAAATGGTTGATTTATATAAAAAGAGATATTGGTTTTTCATTCTTTCAGCTTCAATTCTAATATTAGGTTTAGTATTTTACTTTGCAAAAGGATTTGTACTTGATATTCAATTTGAGGGTGGTACAGTTATTGAAATGAAAGCAAATAAAGATACCTTTACTGAAGCTAATACACAAAAGATAACAGGAGATATTGCTGAGCTAGTTCAGAAGACTGTTAGCAAACCGGCTCAAGTTCAAAAATCAACGGCATTTGATGCTACTAACAGTAATTCTAGTTATGATGTAATTAAGATAAGCATAGGTAGTCAGGATACACTTTCAAATGCTGAACTTTCAAGTGTTAAAAGTGCTGTTATCAAAGAGCTAAAGCTTGATGCTGCTACTGCATTAATAAATGAAGAAAGTGTTCAACCATTTATTGGTAAGGAAATAATGCAGAACGGTATGAAGGCAGTTTTAATTTCTTTTATCCTAATTATTTTGTATGTATGGTGGAGATTTAAAGCTATGTCGCAAGGTCCTTCAGCTGGTGTATTTGCCATTGCGGGTGTATTACATGACGTTTTGATTATGGTATCTGTTTACTTGATTTTCAGTTTACCTTTGAATGAATCATTTATAGCAGCTATTCTTACTGTAATAGGTTATTCGATGAATGATACAATTATTATTTATGATCGTATCAGAGAAAATAGTAGATTGCTCAAAAGAGTTCCGCTTCCAGAATTAGTTAACAGTAGTATAATGCAGACCTTGAATAGATCTATTAATACAGTTGTTACTGCTTTAATAGCGATAACTACTGTGTTTGTATTTGCAAAAGTATATGGTATTGAATCTATTGCACAGTTCAGTTTCCCACTTATTATTGGTATTGCTACTGGTTGTTATTCTTCAATATTTATCGCAAGCCCATTGTGGGTTATGTGGAAAGAAAGTCAAAAGAAGAGTAATGCTTCACCAAAAAAGCCTTTAAAAGCTTAAAACTATTTTAAATAGGAACGCAAAAAGAAAGGGCATATGCCCTTTCTTTTTGCGTTCCTATTTGTTCAGAATCGAAAGTGAAATAGTAATAATTCAACTTACCCATTGATATAGCTGGTTTCAAGCACATATAATGTAAAAGAAGTTGAATTACTATTCTACTGAGATTTCTTCTTCACTAAAATATCGATAACAAACGATGCTATAATAAATTCGGCTAATACAAAGAAGCCATTCGTAATTAATGTGGTCCAGGCAAAATCAAATACACTGCTATAATTATCACTGGTTCTATTCACAACAAATAAAACAGTACCCAATACTATCAAACAGAAGGCAGCTGGAGTTGCGTATTTGATCATTTTTTTTGGCAAATCTGCCATGTTACATAATGCAGAGTTTAAAATGTTCATTTTAGTTGTTTTGTTCTTTTCATTACTACTCATGGAATACCCCTCCTTATATAAATAGAGTACGTAATATCACACAAAATACTATATTGAGCTAAAAACATAGTACGCATACGTAAAATATTAACATTTATACTCCAAAAGTTCAATGTCAATAATTGATAATAATACATTATTCGACATAAGTATTGTAAATTATGGAATATATTTTATGTAAATCGGTCGAAATACCAAAAATCTTTTGTGTAGAAAAAAAGCAAGGTAATATAATATAATAACCATGTAATTCAAAACTGGTAAAATTGAATAGGGGGTATATGAAATGGAGCTTATTTGTTCAAAGAAACTTGAACTAAATGTGGAGTTAGATTGTAAAACTAAAGAGCTTTATTTAGAGTATTATTTAATAGCATGTGAGTCCGAAAATTTTTGTACCTACGGGATACAGATAAGCATGGCAAAAGATAATGGGGAATCTGAAACTGCTGTAATACACGACATTTTATCTTCAAAGGAAAATATGATTGAACTTATCAAACTTCTTTATTCAAATTCAGTCACTCCAGTTAGTGCATATGATGTCATTTGTGACTGTATATCTTAGAACTTAATTTTCTAAATTTATATATGATTTATCTCGGCGGTGGTACTAATCTCCCGCGTTACAAGCAGGAGATTAGTACCACCAAGCCTCAAAATAAGTGCGATAAAGAAAACTTGGCTTGTGCCAAGCCTGTGGCGCTGGCAGAAGCCTTAGTTGCACTTATACTTTCCGAAAGGAAAGTGCTAGAGTTCAGAAAACTTCATCTGAACTAAGTCTTCTTTATCAAAGTATGCTTAGGCATACTTTTTTGTTTCTAAAAATATTATCAAAAAAGAAGGATTCTTAATAATAATGTCGAAAATGTATTAAGTGAATTTTGCGAAGGCTAAAATAAAGAATAGGAGATGTGTTTATAATATTTGGATATTAATTTATTAACAAGATTGGAATTTAAGACATAATGGCAATTTTTTTCCCTGAGGATTTAATTGAAGAAATAAGGGTAAATAATGACATAGTTGATGTAATATCTGAGTATGTCAAGTTAGATAAGAAAGGGAAAAGTTATTTTGGCAAATGTCCTTTTCATAATGAAAAGACAGCGTCTTTTTCTGTTGAACCAGTAAAACAAATATTTCATTGCTTTGGCTGTAGCAAGGGTGGCAATGTAATACATTTTATTATGGCAATAGAGAATCTGGATTTTCCAGAAGCATTGCAATTACTTGCAGATAGAGCTAAGATACAGATTCCAGAAATGAGCGATGGAATTCAGGATGACGCGAAGGCTAACCTGAAAAAGGAACTTTTACAAATAAATATTGAAGCGGCTAGATTTTTTCATAATAATTTAATTAATGAAGAGAATATAGTTCCAATTGCATATTTGAAAAATAGGAAAATAGTAAAACAAACTATTATCAAGTTTGGCTTAGGTTATGCTGAGGATAAGTATGACATGCTATATAAGCATTTGACGGCTAAAGGCTTTAGCGATTCGTCCGTTTTTAAAAGTGGGCTTGTTATATATAAAGAAGATACCAAAAAGATATATGACAGGTTTAGAGGTAGAATTATGTTTCCGATATTTGACATAAGAGGAAATATAGTTGCTTTTGGTGGAAGAGTATTAGATTCCTCGCAACCGAAGTACATGAATTCTCCAGAAACAGATGTTTATCAAAAAGGAAGGCATTTGTATGCATTGAATTTTGCTAAAAGTGCATGTGCAAAGCAAATTATATTAGCTGAAGGCTATATGGATGTTATTTCATTACATCAAAGTGGAATAATAAATGCAGTTGCACCGCTTGGTACAGCATTGACCGAAAATCAATGTAAACTCCTAAAGAAGTATACGGAAGAAGTAGTTCTTTCCTTTGACTCTGATTCTGCTGGACAAGCTGCTGCACTCAGAAGTCTTGATTTACTCAATGGCATAGGCTGCAATGTTAAAGTTTTATCTATTACTTCAGGTAAAGATCCTGATGAATTTATCAAAACTCATGGTGTTGATGAATTTTCAAAGCTTGTTAGTAACTCTAAAAGTTTAATAGATTTCAAATTAGATATTTTGGATGAAAAGATAGATACTTCAACTAATGATGGGAAAATTAAATTTATTGATAAAGCAGTGCTTATTTTGGATGAAATTGACAATAATGTAGAGAGAGAGCTGTATGTAAGAAAATTGTCCAAAGAGTTTGACGTAAGTGAACAGTCCATTTATTCCGAAATGGCAAGACGTCAAAAGGGGATAGACGGGCAGGCGAAAAAGCAGATAAAGGATATTAATATAGTTAAAAAGAATACTATTAGGAAAAGCATCATAAGTGAAAGCACTGAGGAAAGGCTTGTTAAGCTGCAATTAATGCTGTTAGCTACTATTTGCTTGGAAAACAATGTATATCTGCATATTAAAGATGTTTTGAATATTGATAAATTTAGTTCAATGGAAATAAAGCAAGCAGTATGCTTCGCTATTGAACGTATAGAAAGTAAAGCAGGTATTTTGACCGGTGAGATATTAAATAAACTTTCTACCCCTTTGGCTGAAAGTTTTGCAAATATAATTCAATCCCAGAGCATATTTGAGAATAATAGAAAAGCTGCTCTGGACATTATTAGAAAAATGGACCTTTATGGTTTGGAGTCTAGGAAAGACGAAATAATTGAACTAAAAAAGAGAAGTGATCTGACAGAAGGAGATGTTGAGTTATTAAATCGAGAATTAAGCAGTATTGTATCAAATATAACTACAATGAAAAAAAGCCTGTAATAATGCATGAAAGGAGTGGACCTAATGAAGCATAGTCAAGAAAGTAGAAAAGCAATTCTTAAAGAATTGATTGATAAGGGTAAAGCCAAAGGAATGCTCACTTACAAAGAGATAATTGAAGCCTTTGAGGAAATTGAGCTAGAGCCAGAGCATATCGAAAAGATATACGAAACCCTTGAAAATTTGGGTATTGACGTTATTGGCGATATTGAAGCTGATTTGGAAGAAATTCAGAATAATAATGATGAGGAACTGGATATCAGCATCCCAGATGGAATAAGTATAGATGACCCTGTGAGGATGTACCTTAAAGAGATTGGTAAAGTACCCCTTTTGACAGCGGTTGAGGAAATCGATCTTGCTCATAGGATGGAAAATGGTGATATTGAGGCAAAAAGAAGGCTCGCAGAAGCCAATCTTAGGCTTGTTGTAAGTATTGCAAAGAGGTATGTCGGTAGAGGCATGCAGTTCCTTGATTTAATTCAAGAAGGCAATTTGGGACTAATTAAGGCAGTTGAGAAGTTTGATTATAGAAGAGGGTTTAAGTTTAGTACCTATGCAACTTGGTGGATTAGACAGGCGATTACTAGAGCTATCGCTGATCAGGCAAGAACTATACGTATTCCTGTTCATATGGTAGAAACTATAAATAAATTGATTAGGGTATCAAGGCAACTATTGCAGGAATTAGGTAGAGAACCACAGCCTGATGAAATTGCAAAAGAAATAGGCATGACAGTAGAAAAAGTTCGGGAAATAATGAAGATTTCCCAGGAGCCTGTTTCTCTTGAGACTCCAATTGGAGAAGAAGAAGATAGTCACTTGGGAGACTTTATTCCAGATGATGATGCTCCAGCGCCTGCTGAGGCTGCTGCATTTACAATGCTAAAGGAACAGCTCATTGATGTGTTAGATACATTAACAGCCCGTGAAGAGAAAGTTTTAAGGCTCAGATTTGGTTTGGATGATGGGCGCGCAAGGACTCTTGAAGAGGTTGGTAAGGAGTTCAATGTTACAAGGGAACGTATACGTCAGATAGAGGCCAAAGCTTTAAGAAAGCTTAGGCATCCTAGCAGAAGCAAGAAGTTAAAGGACTATCTAGATTAAAATTTAGATTTGTATAAAAGACTAGGATTTATGGGAATACATTGAAACAAAATAGGAAAAAGGGATACTATGAAAATGGCATCCCTTTTTCTATGTTATAGTGATAAGTAATCACTCAGTCTGCAGTTTATTGAATCATGTAATTATTAGTAATAATTAGCATGATTAATCAATTATAAGAGAATTGGTAATAAACACTCTAAACAAGCTAATAATAGGTATTTTGATGTTGACCAGTCGGTGGTTGGTAAGTATAATATTAAATGTGCTCGCGATAGCACACTGCACTCATCGGAGTGCAATGTACCTTAAAGAGTACATTTAAATATTCCTCAATAGCTCAGTTGGTAGAGCATGCGGCTGTTAACCGCAGGGTCGTAGGTTCAAGTCCTACTTGAGGAGCCACCGAGGGCCTTTAGCTCAGTTGGTTAGAGCAACCGGCTCATAACCGGTTGGTCCGGGGTTCGAGTCCCTGAAGGCCCACCAAAGAAGAACACGCGATAGCGTGTTCTTCTTTTATGCACCTTTCCTCGCTGCCGCTCTCGTCTGAAGACCACCAAAGAAGAAAACGTTATTTCATCTTGCTAATAAATTCTATGCTTTGTTCTTCATCCTGTATATCGATACTCGTTTTGCTCATAGATGGCACATTTGCATTTATCCCAAAGATATCTCGACCCAGGATGTTGCTTGATATAGGTCTTTCAATATCATTTACTTTATTTTTGTTATTATATGGGGTCATATTATGGATTCCTCTCTTTTTCAAAAATTTGATGTATTTAAGTTGATTAATTAGTATTAATATGTGTATAATTTATTTTGTTAATGCACCTTAATATTTTATATTAAACATTTGAACAGTATAATTATGCTGATGTGACAAAAGATGGGCTTGTTGGGGATGTGGAGGATAGTTTGAACTTAATTTTAAAGGGAAGATTAAAGCTATTAGCAGACAAGGTACCAAAATGTAATGTAGCTGCCGATATTGGCACTGATCACGCGTATTTACCAATTTATTTGATTCAGCAAGGTGTTTGCAAAAAGGCAATAGCATCAGATGTTAGAATAGGGCCTGTGGAGGCAGCAAATAATAATATAACTTTATATACATTGAATGACAAGATAGAAACAAGGCTTGGAAGTGGTTTAGATACCATATCTGAAAATGAAGCGGACTCCATAATAATTGCTGGCATGGGTGGGACACTCATTTCCAGAATTTTAGAGGAAAATGCACAAAAAGCATCAAAAGCCTCAGCATTGATATTGCAGCCTATGAATGAAATGCACGTAGTCAGAAAATGGTTGTATGACAACAAGTTTGATATTTATGACGAGGAAATAGTTGCTGAGGGCCAAAAGTTATATTTTGTATTAGCTGCAAAATATGATGGTGGTATTAAAGGATATACTGATTTACAACTGAATATTGGTGAGAAACTCATCAAAAAAAAGGATCCATTATTGTTACAATATTGCGAATTGAAAGTTAGGCAAATAGACAATGTGTTGACACAATTAGAGAATCTAGAAGGTAAACAAGAGCTTCAAAGCCACTATTCTGAGTTGAAAAAGGATTACATGGACTTAATTATTGACCTGAAGGATAAATGAGATAAAAGCTGTTAGCTATTAATTAACTATATTAAATAGATTAAAGAGGATAATAAATATATGAATGTAGGAGAAATACTTGATTATATCAATGAGATAGCACCTTGGAAATATGCTGAGGGATGGGATAATGTCGGATTGATGGTAGGAAGCAGTAATTGTAAAGTAAAAAAAATTATGCTATGCATGGATGTGACTTCAGAGGTTATTGACGACGCAATAAACCAGGGGTCAAACGTAATAATATCTCATCACCCCTTCTTGTTTTCAAAACTGGATAAAATTGATTTAGATACATTAAACGGTCACCTTATTTCTAAAGTTATTAAGAGGGATATATGTGTTATTAGCGCACATACCAATCTTGACGTGGCAGTGGGAGGGGTCGAGGATACTCTTGCTGAGGCTTTGGGCTTAACTAATTGCAGAATACAAAAATCATATATTCCAGAAGGCTTAGACCTAGATATTGGAATGGGTAAGGTAGGAGAACTGCCTGTTGAATTGTGCTTCGAAGAGTTTATCAGAACAGTGAAAAAAAATCTTGGTATTGATAATCTTAGAATTGTTGGAGTCCAGCCTGAATATGTAAAGAAGGTAGATGTATTCTGTGGCAGCTTTGATGGCGACCTAGACAGCGTAAAACGGCACAACGTTGATGTACTGGTTACGGGTGATATAAAGTACCACATAGCTCTAGAAGCCAGAGAAATGGGCCTGTGCCTTCTTGACGTAGGGCATTTTGCATCGGAGCATTTAATTGTTGATAAACTTAAAAAGTTTTTTACAAATAAGTTCAATAATATTGAGATTATTTGTAATACATTGGAAAAAGACCCATTTGTTTTTTCTTGACTAATGTTTTGAGAGCATCTATAATTAAGTGTCCGCTAGGACAGTATTATTAATTAGTAAAATATATATGAGTAAGCCAGATGATCGCAGGTGCAGCCTGAAAAGGCGTACGTGAGGAAAGTCCGGGCTCCATAGGGCAATGGTGCCGGGTAACTCCCGGTGAAGGTGACTTTAAGGAAAGTGCAACAGAGATATACCGCCTTCTGAAGTATAAAGTAAAAGTTTTGTAAATAACTCAAAGCTCTTACTTTATACTTCAGAATGGTAAGGGTGGAAAGGTGAGGTAAGAGCTCACCAGCGGCTTGGCGACTTGTCGGCTATGTAAACCCCACCTGGAGCAACGCCGTGGAGGGACGCAATGACTGCCCGTCAGTCCCGAGGAGGTGGCTTGAGCGATACAGAAATGTATGGCCTAGATAGATGATCGTCAAATACAGAACCCGGCTTATAGACTTACTCATAATAAATATCAAAAACACTCGCTTACAAGGCGGGTGTTTTTGCTTATTTTACAAGTCCATAAGTTTGGTATTATTTCATAAAGTTCACAAAAATGTTGTAATGTGAATATATGTAATAACATATTTCAAACAAAAAAACCGATTTATCGCTCACATAGTTTACATAAACAACATAATATGAATTATTCAATAAATTAAAAATAAATTAGGAGTGAATTTAATGGCAATGAATATGGAACAGATGCAGACTATGATGGCAAAGATGCATGCACAAAATCATACCAATGATATGAAATTGGCCCAGCATTTTAGGTCGGTTAGTGATGTATATATGTCTATGGCTCAAGGAGAATATGAAATGTACCAGCATCATGCAGGTCAAGCTCAAGGGACGGGTCAAATGACTAGTCCTAGGGATCAACAAATGATGCAGGGAAGGTATTATTAATAAGAGATGTGCTGATCAATTTTTTTACAGAATCCCCTATCAGATTTATTATGTGATAGGGGATTTGCTATTTTTGCTAAGGAAATTTTATCATTACACTTCATAATTTAAATAGACTTAGATTGGCTTTTAGGATTAATTAGTGGTTCATAAGAGAATTGCAGTATTAGAGAAAAAGAGGGAATACTTTGTATAGTGTCGAATTTTTTTATAATGACTTTTGACATATTAAAGCGAGGTAATACTTTGAAAAATCAAAACAGTAAAGAAGAAAATTTAAATAGAGATTATATTTTTTATGAATTTACGAATAGTTTATGCCCAGAATGCTATCAATCCATTCCTGCTAAGGTCGTGTTAAAGAATAAAAAGGTATACCTACTCAAGTATTGTCCAACGCATGGGGAACAGCTTGAACTCTTAGAAGAAATAGCTGAGTATCACCTTAAAAAAAGGCAGTATGATAAGCCAGGAACACGCATGAAAGTACATACAAAAGTAGACAAAGGCTGTCCTTTTGATTGCGGAATATGTCCACAGCATGACCAGCATGGGTGTATTGGTTTGATTGAGGTTACTACGAAATGCAATTTACATTGTCCTCTTTGCTATGCAAATGCTGGAGAAGGAAAATTTGTGTCGTTGGATAAAATTGAAGAAATGATGGATTTTTTTCAGGAATCAGAAGGTGGACAGGCAGAAATCTTACAAATTAGTGGTGGTGAGCCAACCCTGCACCCTGATATTATCAATATCATAAAGTTAGCAAAAGCCAAGATGTTTAAGTATGTTATGCTCAACACAAATGGATTAAGAATTGCAGAAGATGAAGAGTTTGTAAGCGAACTTCAGCAGTTTGTTGGTGGATTTGAAGTATATCTTCAGTTTGATGGCTTCAAAGAATCAACCTTTATGAATTTAAGGGGAGAAAACCTATTAGAGAAAAAGCAAAAAGCGGTGGATAATCTTTCTAAATATAAAATACCAACTACACTAGTATCTACAATATCTAACGGGATAAATGATGATGAAGTCGGACGGATATTTACGTTTGGTTTAAAACAGCCATATATAAGAGGAATTAACTTTCAACCAACGGCATTTTTCGGAAGAACAATGCAGAATGTGAAGGAAAATAGAGTTACTCTTTCTGGAATTCTAAAGCGATTAGAACAGCAAACCGGCGGAATGCTCCAGCTGAATGATTTTATTCCGTTACCCTGTAATGTAGAACGGGTTGCCATCACTTACCTCTACAAGACATCCAAAGGTGGTTTTATACCGATTACCAGAGATGCAAGGATACAAGACTATCTTCAAATAATTAATAATACTTTCGTGTTTACAATTGAAGATGCTTTGAAAAACGCTGGGCGGAGCATTAAAGATATAAAAACAACCTGCAATTGTTTTAAATTCTTAAATGACTTCAAGCATATTGTGCCCTTTGACTTTTTTATAAAGTCAAAAGAACAAAAAATGGATTATATTGACCAGAATACCTTCCGAATTAGTGTAAGTTCTTTTCTAGATGCTTATAATTTTGATATGAAGTCGATGCAAAAGGAATGTGTTCATGTTATCACTGAGGACCTACGTAAAATCCCTTTTTCAGCATATAATACGATACATAGGGGGAAGACAACATGAGGGAGCTTCTGAGCCAAGGGTTGTTCAATTTAGTTATACAGGCAATTATATGCTTATGTGTTTTTTTCCTATTTCTTGCCATTTTTATAGATTTTGTTTTGTATTCTAGAAAGGAACAAGTTCAGACGGAAAAGAAGTCTTTCGTTGAAACAGGTACAATGACACTTTTTTTTATTATATTTTACTTGATATTGCAAAGTGGCCTAGGAGGTGTTTTTATTACATTTGGCTTTTTAGGAAAGCTATTGAAAGTACTGGGAACGTTAATGATTATTATTGGCTGCATTGCAAATATATATGGGAGATTGAATCTAGGAAGGAATTGGGCTAACCAGGTCAAAATCTATCAGGAGCAGGCTTTAGTTCAGACTGGAATGTATAAAATTGTACGTCATCCCTTATATGCTTCTATCATATTGATGTTTTATGGAGCTTCTCTGGTATATCAAAATACTGTTGCACTTGTTGTGGTGTCAGTGGTTTTTGTCCCAATGATGTATTATCGTGCCATTCAAGAAGAAAACCTTCTAACACAAAGGTTTCCTATGTATAATAAATATAAGCAAAGCACAGGGATGCTTTTCCCTAAAATATTAAAAGGAAGGGAACGTATTTAATATGAAAGAATGTAAACCAGTGGAAATACCAAATGGCTCATTTAACTTTTGCAAATATACTATCTCAGCTTTGCTTTGGGGTTCACTTATAATGCAGAGTAAAATGCTTGTAATACTTTGTTTTGTGATTCTGGTTTTTTCGGCACTGTTAAAAGTAGAAAAAGCACCCCTCGTATTTTTGTACACGAATACAGTGGATAAGCTTTTCCCGTCCAAAAGGATTATACTTGATGAAAATTCTGTATGGTTTGCTCACATGGTAGGAGCTGCTTTCTCTGGGGCTGCCCTTGTGTTTTTATTTTTCATACATCCCATCACAGGCTGGATTATAACAGGTATTCTTGCTTTGTTAAAAACATCAGGTGCGTTGGGCTTTTGTGGTGCAATGAAACTTTATGGATGTTTGAACAATCCAAACGGAAAATGCTGCAGGGTAGGAAAGAGAATAAAGAAATATGAATGTGATTAAGCATTAGAAAGGAAAGCAAATGATAAATGCAACATGGGGAGTAAGGCCAGTACTCTTTTATATAGGTGGATTTCCTGTAGAAGCCTATCCGATTTTTATGTTTTTAGCATTAGTTACAGGAATTCTTGTTTATGTGGTTCAATTAAAAATGGATAACATACGCAAATCAAATGCTTTGTATATTGCTGTTTTTGCGATTATCGGGGGCACAATCGGCTCAAAAATACCAATTATAATCATGTATTGGAAGGAACTGAATTCTGACCCCAATTCTTTTAATATCCTGTTATCAGGAAGAACTATTGTTGGAGGACTTATTGGCGGTGCAGTAGGTACATTTTTTGCAAAAAAGATTTTCAAAATAAAAGAACGGTTGGGTAATCAAATTGCTATTCCTGTGGCGGCTGGTATGGCTGTCGGACGTGTTGGCTGCCTCTTAAGAGGATGTTGCTACGGTAAAGCAACAAAGTTGCCCTGGGGCATAGATTTTGGGGATCAAATCAGCAGGCATCCTACACAAATTTATGAAATTATATTTGACATATTGTTAGTGTTTTTCTTGGTATGGAAAAAGACCAAGGGAGTGAGGCCTGGAGAGCTGTTCAAAATATTCCTGAATTGTTATTTGAGTTTTCGATTCTTTTTAGAATTTATACGTGTAGAGAAAGTTTCATTTATAGGATTGACGGATTTTCAAATACTATGTGTAATAAGTTTAGTTTATATAAACCGACAATTTATTTTTCAAATTTTTAATAGAAGGGGTGTAAAAGAAAATGAATGATTTTCAAGAGGGTTCAGATAACTTTAATAATAGTATTGATAACAGCAATCCTCCACCTAGTAAAAACCCAAATACTGTGTTAGATGTATTCATGGGTATTGGAATATCTGCAATAGCCTATGCTTTAACATGGTTTGTTTTCAGAGGACAGTATAATGCAATGATAACAGTCCTGATTGATTTTATTATAATAGCAGCATTTGGATTTCTAACAGTGAGATTTTTCAGGACAAACCATAAAGTTTCTGCCATCATCATGCTTGCCTTGATCTCTCCGGTAATATTAAATTTATTGCTTTTGGGGGCTTGTGGGCTGATACTTTTACCGAAATAGTTGGCATAAAACATTAGAAAATTTGAAACCAAATCAACATGATTTAATTCTGTTTAAAATTGGAGGAAGGATTTATGAATGAAAGAGGATTTAGTAAATTATACTGGGGCTTCCTATTTATAATGCTTGATTTTAAAATACAAGGGGTGGATATTCTACCCGATATAATAGGTTATATATTATTTGCTGTTGGCTTAAGTATGCTAGCAGGAAACAGCATGAATTTTAAAAAGGCTGGGAACTTCAATATTCCTATGATAATAATATCCATATTTTCTATATATGAGAAGCCTGCTCAAGGTGGGGGAATTCAGTTTGGCCCATTTGGCATTTTAGGTATTCCTATTACAATTGCCATATTGGTATTGAGTTTACTGGTGGTATATTATATATTTATGGGAATAAAAGATATGGCTCAAATTCAAGGACAATCAGATATATATGAAGAAGCTGATAATAGGTGGAGGCAATTTCTCTTATTGCAATTAGCTATATTGCCAGCATTTATCTTGATTTTTATTCCACCATTAGCGATTATTTATATTATTGTTATGCTTATTGTTTCAATTGTAATGACAATTATTATTATGCAGTTTATGAGAAAATGCGGAGAAAGTTTAGGAAGAATAGGAGGATAAATTTATGTTTAAGGAAATGAGAAGGAAGGATAGAAATATTGATAATGAACAGTCAATTAAGCTACTAGAGCAGGGACAATATGGAATATTATCTACAGTGGGTGAAAACGGATATGCATATGGGGTTCCACTAAACTACGTATATTATGAAGGAAATATCTATTTCCATTGTGCTGTCGTTGGAAGTAAATTAGACAATATTGTGTTTAACGATAAGGTTTCATTTTGTGTGGTTGGTAAGACTGAACCTATACCAGATACGTTCAGCTATAAGTATGAGAGCGTTATTGTGTTTGGAAAAAGCATAGAAGTATATAATAAGGAGAAGGAAGATGCATTGCTTGCAATAATTCAAAAGTATTCTGGTGAGTTCATGGAAAAAGGAATGGAATACATGAAAAAAGGCAACGCCCAGACAAAAGTCCTAAAGATTATTATCGAGCATATGACGGGAAAGGCAGGAAGGTGATTTGTGTAACACTTTACATAATGTATTAATAAGCTAATAGTATACATAATTAATGTGTATTAATCTTTTTTTCAATAGGAGGTTTTAGCATGACATCAGACGCAGAATTTGTAAGACAATCGCTAGAAGTACATCTGTTTTTTGCGAGGATTATGAAGGAACACTCCTTTTTCCTTCAAATTGGATTTACACCAAAGGATAGTAATTTTTCTGGGCAGGCAGATGCTTTTAGACGGGAATTTGACGCTCTTTTAAGGGAAGTGATTTCGTTATCCAACGGTGTCGTTAGCCCTAGTGTTCTTCAATCTGGAGAAGTGATTACACAATATACGCTTAATGCTGAAATAGCATCAGCTTATTATACAGGAGTACAAATACAGACAAAGCTTACACAAGCAGCAGCCGGTTTAATGAGTAGGGGCATGATGGCAGCTAATCCTATGCTTGAACAAAGAGTGTATATTCTAAACCAAAAGGCAATGAAATTACTTGCTTCAATAATACAATTTAAGACCACTATTTTAACAAATGTTTTATCCTGTAAAATGTTTACAGCAAATTATCCACTGCTAATTGACCATATTTTACGTGAGGCAAAATTTTATTTAAGGATGATTCAAAGACTTCAAAATAGAGAAGAAATATATGCAGAAATAGAAGCATACGAGCAAGAAATTTTTTGGAACAGGATTATGGCGGAGCATTCTAAGTTTATTAGAGGATTACTTGATCCATCAGAAGATGAGTTAATCCTTGCAGCAAATAATTTTGGAAATGAATTTGACCAGTTGACAAATGAAGCAAAAAAAGCGATGGATAAGACCTTGCCAATTGACAAAGTTACAGATGATAGTCTAAAAGCAACACAAAAAATTTCTAACTTTAAGGCACAAGGTACACAAGGACTATTAGAATGTAAAATTAAGTCAATTATTATACCATTATTGGGAGACCACGTATTGCGTGAAGCAAACCACTATTTACGTTTGTTGAGTATGTTCACTAAATAATAAGCGGGTTAAGAATTTTCTGTTCTTTCTCGATAGCAGTAGCTTCAACCAGACCGGCATGTAATTGATAAACAATGATCTTTCCGGTTTTTTTTGCTATGAATATTGGAGAATGAAAAACTATTTCAAGCAATTAGGCCTTTAGTGTAGTATATTTAGAGTTAGCGATTAAGGACGCTAGCTTTATCAAATTTTACTGCCGCTATGCGGCTCATGGAGGCTATTATGAATGAAAATTATGTAGGACATCACTCACAGTATTATGGGGTGGAAGAACATCGCTTGATTGGTGGCAAGGGCGACGGAATGCGTTTGTTTGAGGTGAGAAATGGAAAAGGATTGGAATTTACCGTTTCCGCTGACCGCTGCGCTGATATTTCTAGGTTGTCCTTTTGTGGAAATAATTACGGCTTTTTTTCACCATGTGGATATGTGGCTTCACAATATTATAGTGAAACAGACGCCAACTTTACAAAATCTTTTACAGCAGGGTTTTTAACCACCTGTGGACTAACAACCGTGGGAACTCCTTGTAACGATGAGGGAGAGGTGTTACCTTTACATGGAACGATTAGTACTACTCCTGCAGAACATATTTATTATACAATCGATGAGGAAGCAATCAATATCTATGCAACTATAAGTGATGCGACACTTTTTGGACGAAAATTAACTTTGAAGAGAAAAATTAGTTGCTCTCGTCACAAAAATACCATAAAAATTACCGATACAGTAAGGAATAATGGAACTATGCCTTCACCACTAATGCTTTTATACCATATGAACATGGGCTATCCATTGCTAGATGAAAACGCAATTCTGCACATCCCATCGACAAAGGTTATACCACGAAATGAACATGCCAAAACAGGATTGAATCAGTGGGACAAGCTGATTACACCTAAGCAGGATTTTGAGGAGCAATGCTATTACCACAGCTTTGAAGATAAGGGCTTTGCAGCTTTATTCCAGCCAGCTTTTGAGAAAGGCATAGCAATTTCGTTCGACACCAAGGAGCTCGATTGTTTTGTGGAGTGGAAAATGATGGGGCAAACTGATTATGTACTGGGACTTGAGCCGGGGAACTGTTTACCTGATGGTAGAGATGTCATGCGGGAAAGAGGTCTTTTAAAATATATTGCACCAAAGGAAGAGAAAACTTACAATGTAACTATTGAAATGATTGAAAACAGTGCACAGTGGAGAATGATTAATACTAAGTAAAGGGTAATAATATTATGTGAGAGAAATTTTGAAACTATATTTAACATATGGAAAGGACTTGTAACATGAAATATTTTGAAATATCGGATTCTCATCAGAAAACAATGAAAATATCTAAAATTATAATGGGTGGGGTTCCATTTGGCACAGTCGTGAGTAAAGAACTATCCTTTAAAATGATGGATAAATTTGCCCAGCAAGGCGGTAATACTATTGATACCGCACGTGTTTACTGCGAATGGATAGAGGGCGGTAAATATGCCAGCGAACAAACTATTGGAGAATGGGTGAAGGCAAGTAACAACCGCAAGGATATTATTATAATTACCAAGGGCGGACACCATCGTTTAAGCAACCCAAACGTTTCTCGTTTATCAAGAGAAGATATTTTTGAGGACCTGGAAATAAGCCTTAATACCTTGAAAATGGATTATGTGGACATATATATGCTACATAGAGATGATACGAAACGTCCTGTGAGCGACATAATGGATACCTTGCATAGCCTAGTGGAGCAGAGGAAAGCACGCGCTATTGGAG
>DATCID010000198.1:0-3497 GCA_036507975.1 Ruminiclostridium sp. | reverse complement strand
CTAAAAGCATTTCTTTCAGCTTTACCCGTGCCCTTTGCACTCGTGACTTTGCACCAGACACCGATAAACTCATTCTTTCAGCCAGTTCTTTTTGTGTCAAGTTTTGAAACTCTGTTAATACAATGACCTGTTTGTATTGTTCTGGCAAATATTTAATCATTGCTTTTAGACACTGTGAAATTTCGTTATTTGCAGTCAATTCATCCTCAACATCACTTGCAATATCCGCAGTTAATTCCGAAATATCCTCTTCAGATTTTTGTGTCCTATAGAAGTCGGTGATGGCATTCCTTGCTATTCTATACACCCAGGCGTGAATCTTGTAGGCTTCCCTTAAACTACTAATACTGTTATAGATTTTATAAAACACATTTTGAAAAATATCGTCTACATCCTGATCATTTTTGACTCGTCTTTTAATAAAACTTTTAAGAGGTATGCTAAACTCCTCCCAGATGCTTTCAATAATATTTGTCGACATGCTAAATCCCTCTTTCTTCATTTCAATTGCCATTCCACAGCATACTTTGACACATGCTCCACTACTTTTGCATAAATCATAGGCAAATATGATTTTATCCTCTAAGGCTCTTCCTCATCCACAACATATGATATTGCATTATACTGGCAGTTCTTTATAGCTGTACATATAAATTAAAAGATAATTAAAATTATTAAACTAAATATTTTACAAAATCTATTCTATTAATAGTAGCCATATCTTTTTATTCGGCTCCAAGTATCTTTTCATATTACACCTTTCATTTTTCTTGCCTTTAGTTCCTGTTCTTTCAAGAGAAGGTGTTGAAGTGGTGTCATGGCTTCTCCATCCTCATACCTAATATCTGTATGATACGTACAAGAATTTTCTGAATCTTTAGAAACACTTTTCTTTCCAAATTTAAAGCACTCCACTGACTCTAAGTTTTTTATTATTGCAATTCCACAATTTTCGCAATTTTTTATTGTCATTCTATCAACCCCTTTTATTAAATATTTGATAATGAACCTTTTGCTTCTTCGATATGCCTTAAAATAACACTCTCAGCCAATTCAATCATTTGCAATACTTCAGGACTTTTGATTTTATATATACCATTATAAAATCTCCCTATACTTTAACTGAACCACTACCGGCTGAAGCCGTTAGGTTCGGTCTACGGCTGAAGCCGCCTAAAGTATTCTTATCTCCAAGTTATCACCTTTCATATTTTCTTCAATGTCTTAATTTTGGATATATTGTGCGATAACTTCATCTGCCACATTTCCACTGCTTGCAGCAAAAGTCTTCCAAGATCTTATTACCTCTAGTTTAGTGTTCCACAAGAAGTTTTCTTTAACTCTCAGGAGGTTGACCTAAAGGTTTCGCCTTAAGGCGAGGGTTTTGACCCCATTATACTGACAATAAATATTTTTCCTTGCAAATTAGCAAGAGTTTATTTAATAATATTATTATAAGATTCCCATACTTTTTATGCTCAGAATTTAACATTGTATTTCATTTAGGAATGAATTAATCTTCATAAAATATACCTGAAAGAGATTTTGCAGGTATCATCAATGAACTTTCAGTCAATTTAACCCCTATGGCTTCAGTAGCTTCTTCCATTAGATCTAAAAGCTTACTTTGTTCTCTTATGCTCCAATCTTCAACGAAACCCGGACTAATTTTATTTAGGTGACCAACTTTGAACTCATCTTTAATTATCCTTTCCAGCGCCCTCTGTGCTGAAATAACGATAACCTGATTTATCATGTTAGCCCAATAGTTTTCAAGCATATCCTTTATCGTATTTGACCATTCATATAATTCCATGCCTGAGGTTACTACAAATACAAAAACTTTTTTAACCTTTCTCAATTTCAAACACAATGTAGGACTTTCAAATCTTGTACCATTAAGGACAATGGAGTTATTGTCATTCTCATCTATTGAAACCTCCCTATAAACGCCCTTAGGTTTTGCAAGTTTTTCTGCAGCTTCAATAAAGTTTAACACTTCGCCTATGAATTCATTGTCTTCTTCCATATGCAGCTGCTTTAAGATTTCATCCTTGTCTATTTTGATATCAATTTTATCTTTAATAATTATTCCCATTTTAAATTCCTCTCTTTGACTTAAAATACAAGCATACTTTTAGCCTTGATAAACAATGCATCCTAGCGCAAAAACTATCACTAAGCTCTGAGCTACAAATCCCTCTACTTTCTTGTCTGGAGTCCAACCTTTAATAATTTCTTTACTGTTATCTATCGGAATCATCCGAATATTTTCAAGACCTGCGTTTTGCAACATGGTTCTTATATTTTCTACTTATTCAGCTCCCGCGATACAACCTGTCATCATGGCGAGATCCTGCCATATCTGTTATGGCAATTCTGCTGTGGCAAACCCATCAGTTATGGACAAGTGCCCTCTTGACTTTAGTACCCTATATGCCTCTTTAAAAACCTGTTGCTTTTCCAATGACAAATTTATAACACAATTTGATATTATTTTATCAACTGAGTCATCAGCTACAGGTAAATGCTCAATTTCTCCGAAACGAAATTCCACATTAGCATAACCACTTTTTTCGCATTTTTTCTGGAGAGCTTGACCATCTCTAGTGTCATCTCTATATCTTCTACAAACAGCTTAGTGAAGAAATCTTTCTCTTCAACTCATTTTCTCAAGAATCTTAACAATTTCCTTTGGTTTTAATACCTTACCAAATGACGCAACCTTCTCATCAATAACAAGCGCAGGTGTAGACATTACCCCAAAAGCCATAATATCCTTAATATCTGTTACTTTAATAATTTCAGCATTTATGCCTACCTCTTTTAGTGCTGTTTCAGTGTTTTCTTTCAGGGTAACACAGTTTTTACATCCAGAACCTAATATCTTAATTATCATAGTAGTTATTCACTCCTCAAACATTTATTTTTACACTTTACACTTTACAAGTATAAGTGCAACTAGGTCTCTGCCGTCGCCGATGGCTCGGCACAGGCCAAGTTTTCTTTAGAAACCTAAATAGAACATATAAAACGCAATTATCATTATAAGTATTCCCATTACAATTCTAAGTATTTTACTTACTCCTCCGTATTTCTCACTTGACGACAACTTATGCACAAAACCCACAGATGTACCTGCAATCATCACTAAAAAGCTATGCCCCAAAGAATACAGAAGCAAAAGTAAGATTCCCCAGAGTAAACTTCCTCCCTTTGCCACTATTGCAAGTAACACAACTAAAACAGGCGTTGCACAGGGAGATGAGAAAAAGCCACCTAAAACTCCTGCAAAAAACGCTCCCGCAAAACCACGTTTAGTATTTTTACTAATGGCATAGGAAGAAGGAATAAAATTAAATATCTCCCAGGTCTGAAGAGCCATCAAAAGCATAAGTATGCCAAGCAGTATGTACCACCACGAACCCGTTCCTTGCATGAGTTTCCCAAGAAGGGATGCAGCTGTACCTAAAATTGTGAATGTAGCAGCCATACCT
>DATCID010000197.1:0-15760 GCA_036507975.1 Ruminiclostridium sp. | reverse complement strand
CAAGAACGGTGCCGCTTTGGATATGATTGAGTCTTGGGCAATAAATCTTGACGGATTTGATGGCAGCAGCATAGCGGGTTCAAAGGGTGGTATCAGACTCTATCCTTTTAAATATATGTCGACAGTTGAGGATATTGAAATGGTATCATTACCAGAGATGGATATTGTTGATGAACGGTGGCATAGTGTCAATCCACTTGAATATGCCTATGATTCTTCGCAGAGTCATTGGATTGCTGCCTTACAAGGTAAGGTTGAGCTTCTTAATACAGCTGAAATTGCGCTTAGTAGTATGCTTATACAGGAAGGGGTTTATATCTCCGAAGAGCGAGGGTGCGAGGTAAGCGCAGAAGAAGTCATCAGCAATTCAGTATCGAATGCTGTTATGCTTTAATTGAATCCAATCTCATTTAAAAATGAAAGAATCAAAAAATTACCATAAGTAGAAGATAACATAAAAACTCAAATCGGGTTAAAGTTAATTATTGTTCGAATTGAACTTAAATTTTTAAGGTTCTATATCAATTGTTGTGGTAGGGTTCTCGTAAAATATTTTCTGAATTTAATTATTCTTCATTGAGATGGAGATAGATATCCCAATGAAGAATGCATTCTCTTAGTATTATAATATAATTTAAAGATTTCTTTTTGAGCTTGTTCAGGCAACTCGTAATGGGCATACTGAATATGCTATTAGCTGTGGTCGACCATGAGCTGCCCATACCAGGTGATATGCGATGGATAAAATCTGTTTGTAGGTTTCAGGAAAGCATTTTTAAGATCAACGGCAATTCCTAATTTATTGCAATCTCATCAAAAAGGTAGGTTGCACCGTAGAAGCTGTACTTTGATACCGTAGTCAGAACAGGGGTAGGTTTACTCTTGGTAAGTTTCTGCTGGTTAGATTCCATGTATTTCTTGGAAAATATGCTTTCACCAGTATCTGGATTTAACTTGCCCACACATTTGTTTTCCATTATTCCAACGACCAACCGATTCATAAACATTTGAACAGGAAGTCTTCTAGAATATCCTTTGTAGACTTAATGATTTCAGTAGTATATTCACTACTCATTTTATCACCCATTATCAATAAGATACACGATAACATGTGTTTGTTTCGATTATTGGGCGTCTTTTGAATAATCAAGTGCTTTTAGATATTTTAAGGAATTTTTCTATAATTTCTTTGATATATGGTAGTTATTGGATAAATACAGCTTTCGGCTGTTTTTATTGCGTTATAATAAAAAACAATGTATGATGTGCTAAACGTAACATATATGATGGTTTCATTTCTTTTTCTTGAAGTTAGAATTTAAGTCTTCGATAAGGGGATAAGATTGATCTCGTATCTTTTTCCCTCTTTAATTTACGAATATCTGTGAGGGTGGAGTGACATTTGATAAAATCATTATGGGAGATATTTAGACAACAGAAAATTAAGACGCAAATCAGTTTATTTTATATTTTGCTTTTAACATTAACGTTTATATCCAGCTCGATTCTATTCTATAGTAGCAGCCAAAAAGTTATCGAAGAGGAACTGGGAAATTCGGTTATGCAATTTTCATCAGTATTGAATCAGAATCTGACTTTATCGCTTAATAATGTTAATCAGAATATTGGGTTGATTTTTTACGATCCCATTTCACAGGATGCAATGTTGAGAATTTCTAAAAACAATGAGGATATCACTACTAAAAATGTCATGATAAAAAGCTTTACCAATCTGCTGTTTTTTAGTAATTCAATATCATCCATATTTGTTTTTGATGATTTCGGGAATATTTATTCCAATTATAGCGGCAAGTATGGAAACCTTTATGTAAATAGCGATATGAAGGATATAACAAAAGCATCATGGTACAAAGAGGCAATCAGACTCAACGGCATACCGTTGTGGATGAAGGGAAGTGGAGGGGTACTCCATTCAGTGAACCCTAACGACGGCGGATATATATCGCTGATAAAGGTAATAAACAGCACCAACAACTTAAAAAAGATATCCGTACTTATTGTAACCCTCGATATTAATTCTTTGAGGGAGAGATGCATAGGTAACGCCAACAAGAATGACTACCAGTTCTTGGTAGTTGGCAAAGATGGAGATTATATCATGGTACCTAAAAATTATGATAAAAGCATTTTGGATTCTATCATTAAGGGTCAGTTGAATAAAAGAACCAGTTACAGCACAGTCACCATCAACGGCCAGAAGAATATTGTGGCAGGGGAGTCCACCACATTCAATGACTGGCGTATCATCGGATTCACTCCGGTTAACGTAAAGCCCTTCATGAACGCTGGAAATATTAAAAATTACGTAATGCCTGTTCTTTTCAATATTGGTATTATCCTTATAGGTTCATTCTTTATTTCTCGTGCTGTTGTGAACCCTATAACTGGGTTGAAAAAATATATGCAAATGGCTGAAGATGGGCATCTTGTTCCGGTACCGGTGGACATGAACAGAAAAGACGAAATAACTCAGCTTAAACGTGTCTTTAACAAGATGATCGCATCTATTGACCAGTTGATTTACCAGATCAAAGATGAGGAAAAGACTATACGGCGAAATGAATTTGAGCTGATACAATCTCAGATAAATCCACATTTTCTTTATAATACGCTAGATGCTATAAGTTCGCTTTCCTTAATAGGTGACTACAAGAATACACTTAAAATAACGAAGGCTCTAGGTATGTTCTACAGGATAAGCCTTTCCAGTGGAAGAGACTGCATTACGGTAAAAGAGGAAATTAACTGCATAAAGAATTATATTAAGATAATGAATATACGCTTTGATAATCAGATCGATGATGAGTATGATATCCAGGAAGATATACAGGATATGATCATTTTGAAACTTATATTACAGCCTATCGTGGAAAATGCAATACATCATGGCATCCGGAATATTAAAGGTCGGGGGAAAATCAGGCTGGTGGGTTACCTCGATGAAGATGAATTGGTTTTTATGGTTTCGGATAACGGAGAAGGCATGTCGGATGAAAGAATACATGAAATACTTAGCGGAAATAAAAAAAGCACAAACCATAGTTTTGGTTTATACAGCTGTTCACAACGTATATTTATCTTCTACGGTATTAACAATCCGATTTCTATAGTGAGCGAAGAAGGTAGCGGAACAGAGGTTACGATCCGAGTTAAAGTCTTAAATAATGGAGGGATACTATTATGACAAGAGTTATGATTGTTGATGACGAGAGGTTGGAACGGGTACTTATAAGAAATGGGGTAGAATGGGGTAAAAACGGGTTCGAGATTGTTGCTGAAGCAGGTTCGGGACAAAGTGCGCTGGAATTATTCGAGCTGTGCCATCCCGATATTGTCCTTACTGATATATATATGCCTTTTATGGATGGACTGGAGCTTGCAAAAAAATTAAAGGACAAATCAGGCAATGTCGCTATTATAATAATTACAGGTCACAGGGATTTTGATTATGCCAAAAAAGCACTGAAAATCGGTGTTGAGGATTTTATACTCAAGCCTATAGATACTGATGAAGTACTTGAAGTCTGCAAGAAAGTGCAGGAGGAACTCAATAATGGAAATAAGGTTGGAGAAGGCATACGCCAGCTTTTATCCAATATAAACGAGATTTCCATTGATGCGGCGGATAATTTTCTTTACAAGATTGCAAACGGTTTGGTGGAGGAACATGAAGCAGCAATCAGGATTAAAAAATACGGACTTAATTTTTTGGAAGAACATTTCGTATGCATGTGCTGCAGGTTTTCTAGGCAGTTCGCGGAATATGACAGTGTGTGGAAGGCTTTGGAGGTAATACTGAATGAGAACATTACAATAAGCAATGCACATGTAATATTCAATATGAATCCAAATAGCTTTGTCGTACTGCTGGGGTTTTCGAAGGAACAGGTAGAAACCTTAAAAACAGATAAGTCGGGGACTATGATCAAGGAACTTGTTGAATTTCACAATAGCGTATCTATAAGGTGTTTTGATAATATCACAATAGGTGTAAGCAATGTAAAAAAAGGAGTATCTGAAATAGCAACTGCATACAATCAGGCTGAAAAATCTGTTCAAGCAAGCACTGTATTAAATAAAGGAAATATTATTTTTTACGCAACTATCCAGGAAGAGAATAAAAGTCATTTACCTCTGAATTTTTCCATAGAAGATGTCGATTGGAAACGTTTTTCATTTCTTATACGCAACGGTTTAAGAGAGCAGTCACATGACTTTGTGAGAGAATATGCGGACATTTATTTCAAATCGCTCAATATGGCTCCTTCTATGGTGAGCATAATGTCTGTTAACCTTATATCGGCAGGTGCAGTTGTGCTCTCTGAAATGGGCAAAAAGCCCAATGACCTTTATTCGGATAATTTTAATTTATACGATTCGATATCGGGTATAAAAATGGTATCGGACATGACGAATACCTTAATTGATTATGTTAATCGTATTATTAACTATGTAAATGTGAACAGGATTAAGAAGACTGACTCAATAACAGGCAGCGCAACACAGTATATCGAGAACAATCTTTCAAGCCCGGGCCTTTCCCTCAATACACTTGCGGGATATCTCTATGTCAATGCTAGCTACCTTAGCAGGACATTCAAACAGGATGTGGGTGAAAACATCACTGAGTATATTACAAAAAAACGTATTGAAAAGAGCATGGAACTTTTGAACACTACTAGCCTTAAAACATATGAAATTGCTAATAAGGTTGGTATAATCGATCCTCATTATTTTAGTATATGCTTCAAGAAATACACCGGCCAGTCGGTGAAATATTATAGAAACAGCATATAGCAAAAAAAATAACTCATCTAGTAAAAAAAATGAATTTATTTGGATCCTCCCAAGTTATATAATCCAAGTCAAGAAGTTCTGAAACAACAATTATTATCATTTTACTAGGGGGTTTTATAAATGGATTCTAAAAAATTAAAGTACGGCATCATAGGATGCGGTGGAATTGCGAGCCTAAAACATCTTGCCGGCTATGCCAAAATGGGCGATGTAGAAATTGTCGCAGTCTGTGATTCAAATTATGAACGAGCACTGGAAGCAGCAAAAACTTATAATGTACCAAATTGTTTTAAGGACACAAATGAAATGCTTAAGATGAAGAATCTTGATATCGTAAGCATATGCGTTCCCAACTTTCTTCATGCTCCAATGACCATAGCGGCTCTTGAGGCTGGGAAACACGTTCACTGTGAGAAACCACCGGCATTAAGTGCAGTTGAAGTTCAAAAAATGATTGATGCAAGGGACAAGTCAGGAAAGAAACTCATGGTTGGCTTGAACTATCTGTTTTATCCTTCAACAGACTTTGTGAAAAAGTTTATCGATGGAGGAGGAATGGGAGACATATACTATGCTAAATGTGGCTGGCTGAGAAGACGTGGTATACCTGGAAAGGGTGGCTGGTTCACTAGTAAGGAAAAATCAGGAGGTGGACCGTTGATAGACCTTGGTGTTCATTTCATAGAGCTTGCTATGTATCTAATGGGAAGCCCTAAGCCAGTGACAGTATCGGGTTCCACTTACTGTAAATTTGCTAATTCTACAAATGAATCCAGTTTTTCAGGAAACACAACATTCCAAACAATAACTCAAAATGCTGTTTTTGATGTTGAAGATACAGCAATGGGTTTCATAAGAATGGACAACGGTGCCACGATGATTACCGAATGCACTTGGGCTTCGAATATAGAAGAAGAATACAATTATTATGAATTATTTGGAACAAAAGCAGGTATTCGTTTCAGAAATGGAAAACTTCAGATTTTCAGTGAAATCAATGGAACATTGGTTGATATTGCACCAAAAATAACTGATATACCCTTCAGTGAAGACGAGATCAGACATTTTGTTGACTGCGTAAAGGAAGACAAGGAGCCTATTGCCCGTGCTGAGGATTCCATGGAAGTAATGAGGATCATTGAATCGATTTATGCCTCAGCTGAGAAAAAGTGCGAAATAAAGTTCTAAAGTAAAAATAATAACTATCGCGGTAAAATTAATGAATTCAAATAAGTACATGAATGTATTACACTTTATATAAGATCTTGAAGTAACATATGCATATGTAGTAGTCAACTCATATTATTAGGAGGTTATTATGAAGGGAACATGGAAGAGAATTATCTCTACGGTTTTAGTTGCTGGTATGGTATTTACAATGGCTGCCTGTGGTAGCTCAAACACTGACTCAGTACAGAATACTGACAGTATTTCTTCAACCGCTGCAAGCGCTTCTAAAGTATCAAATGAAAAAATTACGTTATCACTTTGGGCTATTTTCACAGAAAATGATCCGGGTTCAATAGCATTCTTTGATGCCTTTAATAAAGTAAAAGCTAAACATTCTAACATTACATTCAACTATGATGCTGTTCTGAATGAAGCCTACAAGACAAAAATAAAGACAGCAGCAGCTGCAAATGAAATGCCAGATATTTTCTATACCTGGGGTGGAGGTTTTGCAAAGCCGTTTATAGATGCAGGAAAAGCTGTACCTATAGACCAATATGTACAGGATGGTACTTTGGACAAATTGATTCCAGGATCCACTCATTACTATACTTATGATAATAAGCTTTATGGACTACCTTTGGATAACTGGTTATGTTCTCTCTACGTAAACAAAGAACTCTTTGAAACAAATGGAATAAAAGTTCCTACTACTTTTGATGAACTACTCACAGCTAGCAAAGAGTTTAATGCTAAAGGAATAACACCTTTTGCTTTAGGAGCAAAAGACAGATGGTCACCTCAGTTCTATCAGATAGCTCTTGCCATTAGGACAATGGGTATAGACCATATCCAAAATGCTCTTGATAAGAAAGAATCCTTTGATCAGGAAGGATTTACTGAATCAGCTAAATTGTTCAAGGATCTTATAGATTCAAAGGCATTTCCTGACGGAACAACTGGTCTTAGTAATGATGAAGTACAGGCAGAATTTGCTGCAGGTAAATACCCAATGATGTTCTCTGGTAACTGGATGGGTTATATATTGGATGATAAAAAAAATCCGATATATGGAAAAACTGAGATTTTACCTTTCCCACAGGTTACTGGTGGTAAAGGAGATTCAGACGGCTTCATCGGTGGTTGTATTACAACCTTCATGATAAGCTCAACAAATAAGTATCAAGCGGAATCTGCCGAAGTTTTAAAAACTATGGGAGCAGAGTTCTCCAAATCATACTATGAAATGGGTCTTGGACTTCCTTCATGGAATGTTGATTTTGATATGACCAAGATCTCACCAGCTACTAAGAGAATACATGAACTTACCCAATCTGCTAAAGGCTTAACTCTAGCATGGGATACAGTTCTTAACGCACAGCCTACTCAAGTTTACTTGGATCTAGTTCAAGGACTAATAGTTGGTACAATAACACCAGAACAATTCACTAAACAATTACAAGCAGCGCAGGATGCTGATAAATAATAGTGTACTGTAAGCCAGATAGAACACGGCAGCAAATTGTTGCCGTGCATATCTGGGGCCATAATTAGTGGTATTGCCTAAGGCAATAACCAAAAGTCAAGTGGGGCCTTTAGCCTCCTAAATTTTACTTATAAGTATATATTTGACTAAAATAGAGTCAGGAGGATACCCATTTTGGAAAAACTTCTATCAGACAAAAAAGCTATTGCATTCTTTGTTTTACCGGCTTTATTATTATTTTTGCTTGTTGTATACTACTCTGTAGTTCAATCAGGTTATTATTCCCTCCTGAGTTGGGATGGAATAGGTAAGGCGTCATTTGTAGGTCTAAAAAATTATGTTAACCTATTTGTTAATAACACCGATGGATTTACAAGGGCAATCTATAATTCAATAATACTTGCAGTTTTAACAGTAGGTATTCAATTACCTCTGGCACTGTTTTTCGCCATAGTTCTGGCAAAACATATAAAAGGTGAAACCTTTTTTAGAACGGCTTTTTTCATTCCTGTAACTATATCAACTACTGTTATCGGACAGCTCTGGCTCAAGATATATCATCCGAGCTATGGTATGCTCAATGTTTTGCTTGATTCTTTAGGCTTGAATTCCCTTTCTAGAGGATGGCTGGGAAATACAAGCACGGCTCTGATTGCGTGCTTTGTACCAATTGTATGGCAGTATGTAGGGTACCACATGCTTTTGTTGTATACAAGTATAAAATCTATTCCAGACGAACTTTTTGAAGCGGCTTATACAGATGGGGCCACTAATTTGCAAATAGCCTTTAAAATCATTATACCTTTGATAAGGCCGATGTTACAAGTATGTACAGTTTTCTCAGTTGTAGGATCATTGAAGGTTTTTGACCTTATATATGTTCTAACAAATGGTGGACCGGCTCATGCCAGTGAAGTACCAAGCACACTAATGTTTAACACCATATTTTTTAGAAACCAATACGGATATGGAAGTGCTATGTCCATATTTATCTTCATAGAATGTCTAGTATTCACAGTAATAATTCAAAAGTTTATGAAGAGAGAGGACGCTAATAGCTAACTGATAAGCTATAATGTGGAGGGTAAAATATGAGCACTAAGTCTATAAATTTAAAATTAAAGAGTATTAGTCCTTTAGGCATTATCATATGGATAATTCTAGCTTTATTTACAGTAATTCAAATCTACCCACTTATATGGCTTGTATTCTTTTCACTTAAGGATAATGCAGATATATTTGGAGGAAATGTAATGGGAATCCCGAAAATATTCCACTGGGAGAACTATGTCAGTGCATTCAATGTCGGGAATGTTGCATTATACTTTCAAAACAGTGTTATAGTGACAGCGGCAAGCATAATCATTTCAGGGATTCTGGCCATTATGGCATCCTATGGAATTGCACGTATGAAATGGAAGCTTAGTAAGTTTGTTTTGGTTATATTCCTTTCAGGATTGATGATACCTATTCATTCAGCGCTGCTTCCTACTTTTGTATTGCTTAGGAATCTTCATCTGTTAAGCACACATTGGGCGTTGATAATTCCTTATGCAGCGTTTGCACTGCCAATGTCGGTCTTTATAATGGTAAGCGTTTTTGATGGAATACCTAAGGAAATGGAAGAATCGGCATGTGTCGATGGAGCTAATATTTACACTATATTTATTAAAATTATTCTTCCACTGGTAAAGCCAGCCGTTGCTACCATTTCTATATTTACCTACCTTGGATGCTGGAACGAATTGATGTTTGCAACTACGTTTATAAGCAAAGACACTTTTAAAACACTTACAGTAGGAATTATGTCACTTGCCGGGCAATATGTAACACAATGGGGACCTATTGGAGCAGCTCTTGTTATAGCTACAGTTCCGACGATTCTTATATATTTACTTATGAGTAGCCAAGTTCAGGATTCTCTTGTAAAAGGAGCAGTTAAAGGATAATTATTGAAGTTAACATATAAATTAAAAATAAATTAATGAGGTGATCATGATGGGTAAGAATCCAACAGTTGTATTTCCAAAACCCTTTGAAGTTGTTATAGAAGAACGTGAAATTCCCGTTCCTCAAAAAGGAGAGCTACTTATAAGAACATTGGCATCAATGGTTAGCATAGGAACTGAGCTCACATTCCTGAGCAACGAATTTGAACAGGGATCAATGTGGTCAAATTTTATAAAATATCCGTTTGTACCGGGATATGACAATGTAGGCGAGGTTATAGATGTAGGTTCTGAAGTTGATCCTTCTTGGGTTGGCAAACGTGTAGCAGCTTTTGGATGCCATGCAGCTTATATTACTGCTCCTGCAGATGAAGTGAGAATTGTACATAGGAATATAACAAATGAACAGGCTGCTTTTTCTACAATTGCCGAGATTGTCATAAACGGCGTAAGGCATGCAAATATTGAACTTGGTCAAGCTGTGGGTGTTTATGGTCTCGGACCTCTTGGTCAGCTGACAGTAAGGTTTTGCCAGATGAATGGAGCTCATCCCGTTTTTGCTATCGGTATGTCCGATAAGAGGCATAAGTACCTGCCTAAAAGTACTGCAATAATACCAGTGAATTACAATAAAGGAGACATGGTTGATGTTGTCAAGGATGCAACTTGTGGAAGAATGTGCGATACCATATTTGAAGTAACTGGAAATGCAGACTTCATCCCACAGCAGTTCTCCATTCTTAAAAAGCAAGGCAAGATGATATTACTCGGAAGCCCAAAGAAGAAGACGTCAATTGATTTGCACGATTTGTGCAACAGTCCGAGCTATTCAATAATAGGCGTGCATATCGAATCACACCCAGCTTTTGAAACACCATACAATCCTTGGACCAAGAAGAGAAATGCAGAATATTTCTTCAACATGGTTGCAGATGGAATGTTAGATGTAGATTCACTCATAAGCCACAAGTGCAGCTTTGAAAAAGCTCCTGAAATTTATAAAATGCTTTTGGAAGATAGATCTCAAGCTATGGGAATAATATATAACTGGACTTAATGAAGAAATTGGAGGAAATTATATGCAAAAAATAGATATACCTATAAATCTTCAATGTGAATACAAATTAGAACCGATGGGAATTGATACGCAGAGTCCGAGACTTACTTGGGGTATTACTGCTGAAAAAAGAAATCAGGTACAGACTGCGTATCAGATTCTCATATCGGCGAGTCTTGAAAAGCTGTCCCAGAATATTGGAGACACATGGGATACCGGAAAATTAATCAGTGGAGAGACTGTAAACATAATATATAAGGGAAAAACTCTTTTAATGAGGACTAAATATTATTGGAAAGTACGTGCATGGGATAATGAAGATGCTGCTACCCAATATAGTGAAACTGCTTCATTTGAGATGTCCCTTCTGAATGAAAAAGACTGGAAAGGCATATGGATTAAGGCAGACGATGAGATGAGTGCACCTCATATGTGCAAAGCCTTCAATATTAAAAAGACAGTAGTCAAAGCAAGAGCATATATTTGCGGGTTGGGTTACCAAAAATTCAGTATAAACGGTATGAAAGTAAGCGACGACATTCTAATTCCTGACAGAAGTGAATTTAAGAAGAAGGTTTTCTATTATACCTATGATGTTACAGAGCTTTTAACAGAAGGTGAAAATGTTGCAGGGGTAGTGATTGGAAACGGCTGGGACAATCAGAGAGACCGGTTAAATGTCATAGAGATGTGGTATGGCTATCCAAGACTGATGATAAATATTTATATTGAGTATACTGATGGTACTATGGATGTCATCGCAAGTGATACTACTTGGAAATACGCCCAAGGACCTATTCTATACAATAATGTTTACCTTGGTGAGGTATATGATGCACGTATGGAGATAACTGGTTGGGATAAACCAGGCTATGATGTGTCAAACTGGAAGAATACAGTAAAGGCTGATGCTCCTGGCGGCAAGCTTACGGCGTCAAAATCTTCAGCAAGAAAGATTATTAAAACGATACACCCTGTCAAGATATTGAAGCCTCGCAAAGATATATATGTATTTGACATGGGACAGAGCTTCAGCGGCTGGGTAAAGCTAAAAGCTAATGGCCCAAGTGGAACAGTTATTCATATGCGTTTTGCAGAGGAAGTTTATGAACGTGGAGTTATTAATACTTTCAGTACAGGGTTGGGCTCTGAACGCCAAACAGATGTGTTCGTGTTAAAGGGAGAAGGAGAAGAGGTTTTTGAGCCTTCATTTACTTGGCATGGCTTCCGTTATGTAGAGGTAAGAGGATATCCTGGAATACCTACGATTGAAAGCGTTGAGGGCTGTCTTATTCACACCGAGCTTGCTGAAAATGGCAGATTCGAGTGCTCCAATGACCTATTCAATAATTTACAGGAAATGTTTAAGTGGACTCAGGTCAGCAGCACTCAGGATGGAATTATTGTTGACTCCTTCAGAGAACGTCAGGCATATATAGGAGATATACATGTAGTAGCAGAATCCGCCATGTATAACTATATGATGGCAAATTTCTATGACAAATATATTGATGATATTATGGATGGACAAGATGAAAAAGGATATATACCGCATACGGTTCCGTTCCATGGCGGAGGAGGGGGTCCAGGTTGGGGTGCTGGCTATATATTACTTGTATGGTATATGTACAAGCATTACAGCGATACAAAAGTTATGGAAGACAATTATAATGGTATGAAGAAGTGGGTTGAATATCTTGCCGAATGTACTGATGGAAACCACATAATTATAAGTGAAGGACCAAATGGAGCAACACTTGAAGATATCGGAGTTGCAAAAAAGATAAAGCCTCCATATAGGGATTTATTGCAAATGGAGATATTGGGAGACTGGGGCAATGTTGATGAAATTGAAATTCCGTCAACGTTGGTCAATACCTATTTCTACTATATGAATGTAATACTACTAGCCAAGATGGCAAAGTTACTCAAAAAAGATAGTGACAATATCGAATTGTCAGCTCTTGCAGTTGATATAGGAAACTCATTTAATAGTAAGTTCCTTAATACTGAAAAAATGATGTATTCTGTTGGAAGTCAGGGAAGCGATTCCTTTGCACTTGAAATGGGTGTAGTTCCAGAGGAATTTAAAAAAGGAGTTGTTAACCATCTTAGAGAAAATATTATGGTTGATAACAAGGGGCATTTGGATACTGGTATCTTTGGAATCAAGACACTCCTTAACATGTTAGTTGATAATGGACTGGACGATGTTGCTAACACTGTTATGAACAAGGAGGATATCCCAAGCTTCGGTTATATGGTTAAAAAAGGTGCCACTGCACTTTGGGAAGGTTGGCATGAAGACTACAGCATATATGACTATGCTACGTCACATAACCAACCTATGTTCGGAAGCTACAGTGGATGGTTCTATGAGAAGCTTGCAGGAATTTGTTCGGATGTAGAGGCACCTGGATATAAAAACATTATTGTGAAGCCTCACGTACTTGAAAGCCTTGATAATGTGCATTCAAGTTTGAAAACAGTACGCGGAGAAATTGTGGTAAAATGGGAGAGATCCGTTGGTATTTTCCGTATGGATGTAACAATACCAGCCAATTGTACTGCAGATGTATATATACCGAAATGTGGATTAAAGGATGTATCTCTGAAGGAAAGCGGAGTTATGCTGCTTGAATCAGGCAGTAAAGTATACACGATAGATGGAGTAATAAACCTAGCTGAAAATGACGATTGTGTCAAGGTAAACATCGGTTCCGGTAAATATTCCTTTTGTCTTGCAGGGAACTGATGTCAGGTTATTAGGAGGGTACAATGACTAACATTATTGAAAAGAGTAATAGAGTGGAAGGCATAAGTAAAGACAGGTTGATTAAGATTTTACGTGAGTCATTGGCTTTTAAAGCGGGAGAACTTAAAAAAGTTTTGATTATTCCGCCTGACTATACTAGAAAACATTCTGAAGCGGGAGTTATAACGGCCATATATTATGAATTACTCAAGGATATATGTGAAGTTGATATTATGCCTGCTGTAGGAAGCCATTTCCCAATGACGGACTATGAATTGACAGAGATGTTCGGTACTTCAATACCTTTTGAAAAGTATCTCGAGCATAACTGGAAAACGGATGCCGTAAAAATAGGTCAGGTACCTGCTGATTATATAAGAAAGATTTCCGGAGGAAGCGTTGATTATAGTATTGACGTGGAGGTAGACAAGAAGCTTCTTGATAAGTCCTATGACCTTATTTTATCTATTGGGCAGGTAGTACCGCACGAAGTAGTGGGAATGGCTAACTATAGCAAAAACGTATTCGTTGGTTGTGGCGGTAGAGATATGATAAATGCGACTCATTACCTTGGTGCAATCTGTGGACTTGAAGAGGTTATAGGGAAGGATTTTGCCCCTGTAAGAAAGGTTTTTGATTACTGCGAAGAGAATTTTCTGAAAGATGTACCGATTATGTATGTAATGACGGTAACATCTCCTCAGAAGGATTTTAATGCTATAAATGGGATATTCATAGGTAAGGAACGTAAAGTATTTGAAGAAGCTGTTGCTCAAAGCAGGGAGCTAAACATTACAATTGTAGACCAACCTTTGAAAAAGGTAGTTGTATATCTTGACCCACACAAGTTCAGGAGCACATGGGTTGGAAACAAGGCAGTGTACAGGACACGTATGGCTATTGCCGATCAGGGTGAGCTACTCGTGCTGGCACCTGGTATTAGTCAATACGGTGAAGATCCAGATATTGACCGTATGATAGGGAAATACGGATATTCAGGAACAGAAAATGTCTTAAGATGTGTTGCTGGAGAAGAACTAGGAACAAATCTGGCTGCTGCTGCACACTTGATACATGGTTCTTCGGAAGGTCGGTTTAGCATAACTTATGCAGTAGAAAACCTAACTAGGGAACAAGTTGAGAAAATAAATTATAAGTATATGCCTCTATCTGAAGCATACGAAAAGTATAAACCTAACATGCTTAAGGATGGCTTCAATACTATGGAGGATGGGGAAGTAATTTATTATATAAGTTCACCGGCTTCAGGTTTGTGGTCTACGAGAGAAAGATGGGGTGAATAATATGATTATAGATGCACATGCACATCTTGGACACGACTATGTGTTTGATCTTGATGCTACGGAGGAACAGTTACTTTCTGATTATAGGAGATTTGGCGTTGACGGAGCTATAGTTCAGCCATTTATTAGCCGGACTTATATTAAAGACACAGCCGAAATCCATGACAGAATAGCAAAGTTTTGTTCGGATTATCCAGGGAAGTTCTGGGGAATGGCTTCAATTAACCCACATTTTACACCTGAGGATTATGAGAAGGAAGCCAAAAGATGTATAAAAAAACTAGGTTTCATAGCTATTAAGATCACTCCGTTTGCACACGCATGTGATCCATCATCTACTGATGGTATGCATGTATTTGAAGTTGCCCGTGAGCTTGGAGTTCCTGTTATGGTGCATACAGGAGCAGGTATACCGTTTTCTGATCCTATAAGTATATTGCCAGCAGCCAAGGCGTTTTCAGATATAAAGATAGTGCTGGCACATGCAGGTACTGACACATATTTTGCTCAAGCACTTTTCCTTGCCAAGGAGTTTGATAATGTATATCTAGAACCAAGCTGGCTTGGAATACATCATGTAATGTCAGCTTTAAAGACCATTGGTGCGGGTAAGATGATGTTTTCTTCAGACCATTCTATAAATGTGCCTGTAGAGCTTGCAAAATACAGGACTGCAATAGAGGATAAAATGGAATTGGAGAAGGTTATGTCGGGTACTGCCGCAGAAGTATTCAACTTGTTTAAGAAATAATTTCTTCGGTTGCAGTGGCAGTGAGGCGAACAACTGACTTTAAAAGGAAGATGGATACATATGCGATTTGGTAGCGATAGGAGAATTGCTTATTGATTTTACCACAGTGGAATAAATTCTGTTGTATGAATAAGCATAAATAATATAACATTTACAGCTGTCATATTATTTGGCAGCTGTAATAAGGTTGTACGGAAATGTTCTGGGGAGGTGATAGCGTGAAAATTGCACTTGACTTTGGCTAGGAGGGCGTACTTAATTAAGCCTTAATAGGTTTTAAAAAAAAATGAATATTGTTTTATCTAGTTTAAGCCACTGTAATGCTAGGGGGTTTTATAATACCTTCTGCAGTTAGGAGTTTAATTGCTTGTTTAATAGCTTTCTCTTTCTGCTTTTCCAACATTTCTTGTGGCATATCAATTTTATACAAATCACTTGGATTCCACTCTTCACCAGTATCAGACATATTG
>DATCID010000196.1:0-22204 GCA_036507975.1 Ruminiclostridium sp. | reverse complement strand
TTATATCCTCTCTGATGAAGCTAATTTTTATTATAAAGATAATTCTAATAGCAATATTGTACAGTTATATTAATATTTATTATTTATACCATTAATTTCAAATTCGAGTTTACTGACTAAACTACTATTGACAAATCCAGTTTGTGGAATATCAGTACTTTTCTTAATATTTATTGGCATCGCACGTTATCAAAATAAAAAGAAGTTCTTATATAAATCGGATGGAAACGAGGATTTAAAAGAGGGGGATAGTAATTGACTTTTATAGACGGATTATCATTATATGCAATTATTTCAATTTGGAGCTTGATGTTTATCAATGTTGCTCTTTCAATTGGTGGATTTATATATTATATCAAAATGAATAAAACTGATGGGCATATAAAATTACAAGTATACCCCATGGTGTCAATTTTAGTACCTGCTCACAACGAGAGCATTGTAATTCAAAAAACGGTTAAAGCGCTGCTAGCGTTTGACTACCCAAAGCATCTTTATGAAATTATTGTAATTAACGACAATTCTACTGATGATTCAGCCAGTGTATTGAAGAAAATACAAGTGAAGAACCCTGACAGAAAGGTGATTGTTATCAATACCGATAAGATTTTAGGTGGAAAAGGAAAATCAAATGCACTTAATATTGGATTGTCGGTTGCAAGTGGAACGGTACTTGCTGTATATGATGCAGATAACACTCCTGAGCAAAATGCGTTGACTTTGCTAGTAGAGAATCTTATGTCAGATGACAAACTAGGCGCTGTAATTGGAAAATTCCGTACACGAAACCGCAATGCGTCACTTATTACGCGTTTTGTAAATATTGAAACATTGGCTTATCAATGCATGAACCAAGCAGGACGGTGGTTTTTCTTTAAACTTTGTACCATTCCTGGAACAAATTTTGTTGTACGCAGGAGTATTGTAGATGCAATCGGTGGGTGGGATACGAAAGCGTTATCAGAGGATACTGAAATCAGTTTCCGAATATATCGAATGGGTTACCATATAAAGCTAATGCCGTTAGCTGTTACTTGGGAGCAAGAACCACATCTCTTACACATATGGCTTAAGCAGCGTACAAGATGGGCAAAAGGTAACCTATATGTACTTAAAGAAAATTTTAAGTACGTATTTGATAGTTCAGCTGGTGCTATGCGGTTGGACGTTGTTTACTATGCGGCAGTATATGTATTGATGTTGTCTTCACTAATTTGCTCAGATACCATATTCATTCTGTCTGTGCTAGGTTTTGCACATGTTACTTTAGGTGGTTTTTCAACTTTACTGTGGGTAATGGCTATTCTGGTCTTTGTATTGAATGTATCAATTACACTAGCTGTTGAAAAAAATGAATTTAACATGAAGTCAGCGCTTTTAATTTTGCTTATGATGTTTACATACTCAAAGCTTTGGGTAATTGTTGTACTAAATGCTGCTATACAGAGCTTTAATGATGCTATATTTAAACGTGAAGTAAAATGGTATAAAACCGAACGTTTTATTGAAACAAATAAAAGAAGCCGGAGGGATAACACATGAAAGCTAAAAGAAAGAGTCATGCCCTCAAAATAATTATTTTTATAGTGACAATACTTATTGCGATAACAATTGCTACTCAGAGCGAATATATTCCATCAGGGGGAAACGATACTGTAGGTAATAAAACTACAGGGGAGACTGAAATAAGCACTGCAACAACTGAAATAAGCGACGTTGCAACTGAAACAAGCACTGCAGCAGTTTCTACTGATGGAGCAGCTTCCAAAATAATTACATCTGAAGACATACTACTCTCTAGTGTAAAAAATATGCTAAGTGTTGATGGTAAACCAGTGACTCAAAAGCCAACTCTTCCCAAGGTTACTCATACATCAGATTTCACATTGGGATCAGCACGAACCTTGCATGGCATATACTCTTCAACAGAGTTATACTTCACCCTTCCATTATATTGGGATACACAGTACGCTTGTATTCAGATTGAATATAGAGTGAGTCAGCTCATGAAAAATGTGCCTAGTTCATTGACCTTTTCTATAAATAAACAGCCGTTCTATTCATGCAAAGTTGAATATGAGAATAACGAAGCAAAAAGCTTGTATGTACTTATCCCAAAAGCTTTATTAAAGAATGATACTGAAAACAGATCAAATTATTTAGAAGTTTCGGGTTATGCGCACTTATATGACCAAGAGGGATGCATCGATAACAATAGTGATGCAAACTGGATTACAATCAGTGAAGCCTCCGGTGTGCAAGTAGGCTATGAAACTAAGGCACATAATAACCGAATTGATTATTATCCATATCCGTTTATGTCGCAAGCGAACAAGACAGGCGCTGACACAGCAATAGAGGTTGCGAATGCTTTTCAAAATGAAGAAGCTGCTGCCGCGATGTCTATTATGTCAAACTTAAGCAAGCAAACGGTAGGGGATAATAGAATTACAGTTGGTACTTGGAACGACTTGAAAGAAGGAAGTTATAAGAATCGGATTTTTATCGGCCTTTCAAAGGACACTCCACCTGAGCTACAAAAATATATAAATCAATATAAGGATCAACTAAAGGGGCAAGCCTTAATTCTGTTTGTAAATGACGATAATAAACAACCTCTGTTAATGATTGTTTCTGAAGATGCAGATTGCTTAATGGAAGCTGGATATCTATTAGCAGATAATGACCGTGTAAGTCAGGAAAAGGACAGCGTGACTTTTATAAAAAAGGGCAGTGCTGATATCAAGGTAAATGCAAAGAAACTTGGTGATATGAAAGCAGACAAATATACTCTTCAAGAGATGACTGGTGGAGGATTTGAGTTTGTGGGGTCATTTCATCAGGTTAAAACGCTTTTTTTGCCCATTGCAACAGACTATACATTATCTTCCGCTAGTAAGGTTTCAATAAACTTCAGATATAGTAAGAACCTTGATTTCAAACGTTCGATGATTACTGTTTATTGGGGGGATATCCCGATTGGAAGCAAAAAATTAACACTGGAAAAGGCCGATAAAGATGAGTTGACCTTCTTTATGCCAGCCGATGTAGTTGGAACATATTCAAGCAACATAAAATTTGCTTTTGATTTAGAGATTACTGATCTCTATTGTACAACTAGACAGGATGAAATGCCGTGGGCATATATTACGAAGGATTCCTCTCTATACCTGCCTATAGAAAATAATGTTAAGCTTAGTTTTGAAAACAAGCCCGCTCCATTTCAGAAAAATGGTAGCTTAAATGATGTTATGCTAATTCTATCCGACAACCCAACCTCAAGCGAGCTAACTTTGCTAGGTAGAACATTGGCTATATATGGCAAGAGTGCTGATGCTTATGGAAAGCTGAAGATTTGTAAAGTCAGCGAATTTTCAGAGAAAGACTCAAATTATAACATCATCACCTCTGGAACACCATCGACTAACAACCTGATTTCTAAGATAAATGATAAGCTGTATTTCAAATACAATGCGGACGGGACGAGATTTCTCACAAATGAAAAGCTGATTCTTTCTTCAGATTATGCAGAGTCCATTGGAACGTTGCAGCTAATTCAGTCCCCATATGCACAGAGTAGAGCACTACTGGTTTTGACAGGTCCAAAGGACGATACGCTGAAAATGGTGACTAAACTTGTGAGCAATGAAAAAATGGGTTGGAATTTGAAAAACGATTGTGTACTGATTGACAGCGAAGGAAAAATAAAATCCTTTCAGTTCCAGAATGACATAATTACAGGGAAAACACCCACACTAGCTCAGAGTATCGGTGATAATAAAAATTCCTTGTTCTTTGCTCTTGCAGGGACTTCTGTTATGCTTGTGTTGTTCCTCGCTATGGTTTTGATTCTTATACGTTTGAGGTTAAGGAAAAAGTAGAGCTAGAAAAAATACTCTTTGTATTATTGTAGCAAGTATAAACAATACAAAGGAAATAGAGTAAATAAAAAAAGGTGAATCAAACTTAGTTCTTTTTAACAGTTTATATATCAAATAGAGGCTTGAAACTAATAAAAAATATACTATTGAACCAATTGCCATAGCAGGGAATGGGGAGCCCTCGATGATATTTAAAAGCATATATTGAAAAAGGATAAATCCAAATATTGAAATTATTCCATGAAGCAAAAAGAAAAATAAACTGTTCTCACAATTTTTTATAACTTTTACTGATAGGAAGATCGAGCACAAAAATACTATCCCCAATAAAAATATTGTAAATGGGTAAAGGGTTAAGTAAAATATTCCAAGCATTGATGATGTAAAAACAAATAGAAAATAACTCAAAGCAGAGATTATAGCAATTTTTTTCTTATCCATATTCTACTCCTTTTTGATTGCCTCTAAATGCACAAAATAATACAAACGTGCAATATCATATAGTAATACAATATAAATATTACTATATGATAAATATTATCACATATTTTAACTTAAGAAAATAATGTAATTATAATGTTATTTTACAAAATAAGGTTACAAATCACATAGTAATTCACAAGTGGGTTAAATTTAATCCACTTGTGAATTAAAGAGTGAATTGATTAAATGCAGCGAATGGTGAAAAATTAATAGATAAAAGTTAAGGAAAGCCAGCTTGCGCTGGCCTATTAATTTATAATTACTTGAAAACCTTAACTCTTGCTTCAAGTGGCTGGAACTGCTTTTCATCAGGTGCAGCAGTTGGCTTGCCAAATGGCATCTGAGCTAGGAGTTTCCAACTGGAAGGAACAGTCCAGTAATTCTTCACTTCATCTTCAATAAGCGGGCTATAGTGCTGTAATGAAGCTCCGAGCCCTTCTATCTCTAAAGAATTCCAGATAACAAATTGCAGCATCCCACTTGACTGTAATGACCAAACTGGAAAATTATCCTTATAAAGTGCAAATTGTTGTTGCAGTGACTCAATTACGGCACTATCTTCAAAAAATAACACCGTACCATATCCGTTTCCGAATGAATTAATTTTTTCTTCTGTAGCTGAAAATTGATTCGCAGGGACGATTTTTCTCAAAGCTTCCTTTGTTATATCCCATAATTTATCATGGCTTGCACCAAATAACACGATAACTCGTGCACTTTGACTATTGAAAGCCGAAGGAGTGTGCAACACAGCATGATTAATTACTTCTTGAATTTTATCTCCCGAAACAGGAGTATCCTTACTGATTCCATATATAGAACGTCTTTCTTTTATAGCAGCATAAAAATCTTTTGACATATTAAAAATTCCCCCTCAATATTTAATTTAAATTCGATTCTAAGTTAATATATGTATATGTTTACCACTATCAATGCAGTGCAAACATATTCTTGATTGTTTTTTAACTACTAGCACTTTTGTAGAATTTAAGACCCGATTTCCAAAGTAAAAGAGTAAATAGCGTGAAGCCACCCACAACACAGATTGAATACAAGAAACCCAGAGGAGTGAGAGTTCCAATGAAAAACTGAGTAGGAACTGTTGCCATTATTCCATAGGGGAGTATTAAGTAAAAGAGTACCTTGAAAGCCCCTTTGAAAAGTGTACCTGGTATCTTAAAGCATAGCGTAGCCAATTCACCTTCCAACCTCTCAAGAGAGTTGGCTTGGATTACAAAGAAAGGAAGAGTACGAAGAATCACCATTAGGTCATAATACAAAAGAAGCATTAGTATAACGAGAAACGAATAACCTATAATATTTACAGCTGTGATTTGTATACTCATTCCAGAAACTGCATACCCAAGTATCCCAATACTAGCAAAAATAAGGGGGACAGACCCTAAATCTATGCTTTCAAAGGTTAAGTGAAAAAGAGTATTTATAGGCTTGGTAATGTAAAGGTCCAGCTCACCAGATTTAATTTTATTTGGAATAGTAATTATACCAAAAAAGTAAATGGCCATATTTAGTGCATTAATTAATGAAAAGGTACCTATAAAAAACAGCATTTCCTGCTTGTCCCAGCCTCCTATATTGCCCACTTGAGAATAAATCGAAGAAAACATAAGTAATTGAATTAGAAATAACGAGCCATCAACAAAGCATACTCCAAAAAAGGAAAATCTGAAGGCCATATTTTTTGAAAGCTTCATTTTAAATAACATAAACAAAACCTTGCAATGCTTGGTAATAGTCACATGCCCACCCCCTCGTATTTATAAATTAATTTTTTGAATGTAAAGTGATTTAGTATCCAGAATGCACCATTCCAACCTATTAGCAGAACAATTCCCAAAACTATTTCACCACCATTTCTGCCTATTAAAAGCATTGATGGCAAGTAGGAGATATAGTAAAATGGGAAAACCATCATTACCTTTATAATCCCAGCAGGAAGCAGCGTTAAGGGAATAAGAGCGCCCGTCAAAAACTGTATGATATTGTCCTTAATCATCATAAACACAGAGGTATCTACAAATCGAAAGGCAAGGATACCAATATAATAGTTTAGCTGTATCATGAACAAAAGTCCCAAAAGTATTAGTAGCAGAGCAGCTGCAATTAGGCTTAAATTACTGGTAAAGGTGAAATCTATTCGAAAAACTAAAACCCATAGTGACGCTGCAAGAAGGTTGAATACAACGAGAAAAGCTGATATACCAAACGTTTGTGCTGTAAAATAACCCAATATGCTCATGGGCTTAATTATATACTTTGAAAAGCTGCCATTTTTTATCTCAGTGGATATTTGCCACCCAGCGTTGGAGGATTGATCCAACTGAGTAATAAAGGAGCTAATTACATAATAGGAAAGCATGGCACTAAAAGTAAAGCCTACGACAACCTTCTGATTGCCGAAAATTGTTCCCCACAAAACAAAAGCCAGTAATATTTTTGATACAGTGAAAACCATACTGATAATAATGTCAAATCTATACACCAGCTGGTTTTTGAACAATAGTTTTGAGGTTTCTATATATTTTCGCATTCCGAGCTGCCTCCTTTGATCGAATAGATACGCTCTACAATATTTCCAATGTCCTCTTCTAGAATGGAGATGTCGTTTATCTCACATTGGCTCAAGATACTGCCTAATATGTCTCTGACATCGCCACGGGGTGCCATAAAGGATAGCTTGAAAGGATTGCTCTCAATAATCTGAACAGCAAAAGGTGGAATATATGCTGTCTCCTTTTCAAAAGAAACTGTTATTTGCTTTTGGGTTTGGTATTTATCAAAAAGCAAAGCCAGGCCTCCATCATAGATTTTAGTACCGTTATTAACTACAACGCACCTTTTACACAGACTTTTTATATCATCCATGTAGTGACTTGTTAGGAGTATAGTGGTGCCTTTATCACTATTAACCTCTTTCAGAAATGACCTTATTTGTTTTTGAGCTACTGCATCAAGGCCAATTGTAGGTTCATCAAGAAATAGAATTTTAGGGCTGTGAATAAGAGCTGCAATCAGCTCCATTTTCATTCGCTCACCTAATGATAATGTTCTCACCTGAACATTTAAGTAGTCGCTTACCTTAAAAAGCTCAATGAAGTAATTTAGGTTTCTCCGATACTCTTCCTCAGGTATACCATATATTTCCTTGAGAAGCAGAAAAGTATCTGCCGCTGACAAGTCTTGAAATAGCTGACTTTTCTGACCCATAACAATTGAAAACTGCTTCTTATATTCGTTTTTCAGCTCATTTGGTATATAACCCAACGCTGAAAGGCTACCCGAGGTGGGAGAAATAATACCGGACAGCATCTTCATCAGAGTGGTTTTACCCGCGCCATTGGGACCGATTAGTCCCACAAATTCGCCTGCTTCAATGTCTAGATCAAAGTCATGTACGGCATCTTTAGTAATCTTTTCGCGTTTGAAAAGGCCTTTTATACTTCCTTTAAAACCTTCTTCTTTTTTGAAGCGCGTGTAGGTTTTGGTTAATTGCTTTGTTTGAATAATTTTCATTGCGATATACCCCTTTCGTTAATTCCAAGATAATAATAAATATTTGACAGACCTCTCACAATAATTTGCTGTTTCAGAGTTTGATTTTCCAGGATGCTTTGCAATCAATCTGAATATACGCATCTTTTGGAGTGCTAAACAGAGCTCTTAAAAAAGCAAATGGCAGAATTGTTTCAAAAACAAAAAGAGCCCGACACATAAACCTGTCGCGCTAAACATAAATTCGGTATGAAACTGAACCAATAACAGAGAAACGCCAGGGTTCAGTAAATATAATTCCGAAAACAATTTTGAAGCAGCATGTAAGGTAATGCCTTTTTTAGGACACAAAAATAAATGCAGAAAAACATCCTGCTTAATTCAATAATGTCCTATCAACTATATTTAGTTGAAAATCACCTTTACATTAATTGCCGACATCAAAACCATCCTCTCGTTTGTTAGATTTCAACTTTCAGAATAAAAGTTGTACTATCTATAAATTACCATATGATGTTTGGTTAGTCAAGATGTGGAAATGAGAAAAAACGCATGTTTGCTTTTACTGATTCTATGAGTATAATAAAATAGTAATGGGTTCCATAATGCTGAATTTCACACTAGGTTCTTGATCGGGGTACAAAACTATGAAAAAAAGGTTTTTTAGTCTTCGCTACAAATTATGGAGTTTCACACTCTTACTCTCTTTGGTTCCGGGTATTGTTATGTTAACTGTTGCTTATAGACAGAATACAGAGGTTATGTATGAAAGAGCATGCGAGTCAAGTGTAAACACTGTTTCCCAAATAGGAAACAACATAGAATACATAATGGATGATGTCAGAGCATTGTCTTTGTATCTTATTCAAAATAATGATGTAAGAACATTTATGAATTTTACTTCACGCACAGATACTAATATTTACATGAAATATGAGACAAGCATTACTGATTCTCTAATGCATTTTGTAGGTTCAAAAAAAGTAAGTAATTCATGGTATATCAAAGGTTTTAATGATGTGATGCTAGCATCTTATGGAAACTATGAGTCTCCAGGAAAAGAGATAATAGATCTGGGAATGAGCAACAAAGGAATGTTCATCTGGGTTCCAAATAAGATGAATTACTCATCTGAAAAGAATGTCAGAGTTTTTTCTCTAGTGCGATTATTGAGAGATATCAATAATATATCGAATAATTTAGGTACTATAAAGATAGATGTAAGAGAAGATGAAATAGCAGATTTATATCAAAAAAAAACCGGGAATGCAGAACTGACTATTCTTAATTACAACAATACCGTTATTTCATCTTTGGATAAGAATGCAATTGGTAAACCTTTTAAAACGGGACTATACCAGAAACTTCTAAATCAAAATGAATCTGGACATTATACTGAAAAAAAAGATGGTATTGATTATTTTTATGCTTTTTATAATGTAAGTGATTTTAAAGTACGAGTTTTAAGTGTAACTCCAGTAAGCGCTATGAAATCAACTTCTGGGATACCACTTGCTATTGGACTTGGATTTATTATTAGTATAGCATTTTGCACTATTTTTTCTGGTATTTTTTCCAGAACTATTTTAAATAATCTCAATAAACTCCGTGGTCTGATGCAGAGCATAGAAAATGAAAGGTTTGATAAATATATAAAAATAAATTCAAATGATGAGATGCAAGAATTGGCTGAAAGCTTTAATAAGATGTCAGTAAAGTTAAAGTTTCTAATCACAGAGGTATATGCCGGAAAAATCAAACATAGAGAATCAGAAATAATGATGCTTCAGGCTCAGATAGACCCACACTTTTTATATAACACACTAGATACAATTTACTGGATGGCTAGAGTGGAGAAAGCAAATGAAACTTGTGAGATGATTACGGCACTCTCACAGCTTTTTCGCATGTCAACTAGAATAAAGAAACCGGTAATTACATTGCGTGAAGAAAGTGAATATCTTAGAAATTACCTGATAATTCAGAAGAAGAGATTTCAAAATTCTATAGAAATAGTTATGAGCCTAGAGGCTGAGACGCTTGATTGCATCGTAGTTAAGCAATGCTTACAGCCATTGGTGGAAAATGCTATTTGCCATGGTATTGAGAAAAATGGAGGTAAAGGAAAGATTGAGATATTTTCTCATATTGAAGGTGAACTACTTGAATTAACAGTAAAGGATACAGGCGGAAATATAGATCTTGATGAAATAGTAGAACTTCTAACCTCAAATGATGAAGTAAATGACAATATGAAAGGAAACAAAGGTTTCGCTATTCGCAATGTTAATGACAGAGTCAAGATTTATTTTGGCAAAACTTACGGACTAGAGTATCATAACCAGACAGGCTGTTATACAGAGGCAGTATTGACTTTGCCAGTAAAGAAAAATGGGGGAATACAAGATGATAAAACTTCTAATAGCAGAGGATGAGTACATTGTAAGGCGTGGAATAGTCAGCTCAATAGATTGGGAATCTTTGGGCATAGAGGTATGCGGTGAGGCTGAAAATGGTTCAGTTGCACTGGAAATGGCAAAAAGAATGAAACCACACATCATACTTACTGATATTAGAATGCCAGTTATGGATGGCTTGGAATTTGTGTCTAATTTAAAAATTTCTCAGCCAAATGTTAAAGTGATTGTTTTTAGTGGTTATGATGATTTCTCATATGCAATGAGGGCAATTCGCCTTGGTGTTAATGAATATATTTTAAAGCCCATTAATGTAGATGAGCTTATTAGGATTATTACAGAACTAAGAAATAACATAATTGAAAAACAAAATAAGCTATCTAAAAAGTATTACATTGATCCATTACATCCGAAAAGTTTGTCACAGATGCAATATAACTATCTTATGAGATTACTTTCGTCAGCTTCAATTGACAAAGAAGTAGTAGCTTATGCGGCGTCATTTGGTATAAACCTTCAAGGCCCGCAGTACAAGATTATTGTGGCAGATATTGATGACTATATTATACAGGAAGAACACTGGACTGTTTCTGAAAGAGAAACAATGAAAGTTGCAATTATGAATATTATAGACGATGTTTTAAATGGAATGTGGAAACCAACCATTTGTTATGGAGAAGGTGGATATATTATTATTCTGTTAAGTGGTAAAAATATACAAGAAAAAATTGTTGAGGATCAGTGTTCTCAAATAATAGAGTTGGTTCGAAAATATATAAGTATAAGCCTTACAATAGGTATTGGAAGTACTTGCGCCGGAGAGGATGAATTGGGTCAATCCTATAATGAGGCGAGGACTGCAACGAAAAACAAGTCAATATTAGGGGGAAATAGGATATTTAAATATACCGACATAGAGAATAAAAATAGCAATTTAAGCTTAACCTCTAATTTTGGCTATGAAAAAGAGCTGGTCTCCGCTATTAGAAATCTTGATGCTAATAAAATTAAGATTTCTTTAGAGGGAATCTTATCAAAATATAATGACAATGTAATTCATTTTGAGATGGTAAAAATCGAGTGTGTTAAACTTCTAGTCACAACAGCTGGACTTATAGAAGACATGGGGATTAATATAAATAAGGCTTATGGAGGGTATTTTAATCCTGTTGAAAAAATAGATAAATTTGAGACAATAGAAACATGTACAAATTATGCTAGAAATGAAATATTGGGCTTAATAGGTATTGTACTGAAAGAAAAAAGTGAGAACTATAGGGCTATTGTCAAAAAAACAATTGATCATATTAAAGAAAATTATGCGTCTGACATCACACTAGAGGATGTTGCAAAGAAATTGTCCATCACTGCAAGCTATTTAAGCAGAGTATTTAAGAAGGAAACAAATGTAAATTTTGTTACATGGGTAAATAAGTACAGGGTGGATAGGGCTAAGGAATTATTGGCAAATATGTCCCTTAAGACCTATCATATAGCGGAGATGGTTGGCTATAATGATTATAGATATTTTAACATAAATTTTAAAAAACATTCGGGATATACAGCAAAGGAATATAGGGAGAGAATTTCAAAAAAGCAAGGTTAACTGGTAAAGTTATATAATATAAAGATTCTTATGTTGTTACAGGGATGTGCATAGGCGCATCCCTGTTTTTCAATGCTGATCAGTACAAAACAGTTCAGCATAAAAGTTGATTTTAAAACTTATGTGTAAAAAATATCCTGTTAATACAAAATAGCAAGGTAATTGCACAAGAAAACTATAAATCAATTACACATATCTATGCATATATCACAAAAATTCACTCTAAAAGTGTATAAGAATTTGCACAAAAGGTAAGAATCGTGTAATTGTTTATAATAGCAGAATTGATTAGAATTTTAATATAAAGTATTTCTCTAAACATTTAGGGAAGTTAGAATAATTCTAGGAGGTAATACAATGAAAAGAAAGATTAGTATTGGTTTGGTTCTTTGCTTGAGTTTTGGTATTATAGCAGCAGGATGTGGAAATTCTAATGTTGCGACCGACACTTCTACTAGTACTACTGAATCTACTGCAAGTGCAAGTAGTGCTGCTCCAGCAGAGAAGGTAACTCTTTCAGTATTTGGAATGTTTAATACTCCTGATGCTGATGCAAATCTAAAATCATTTGATGTTATGAAGAAAAAATTTGTTGCTGATTTTCCAAATGTAACTTTTAAAGAAGAACAAATTCCACATGATGAGTTCGAAACTAAAATGAAGACTTATGCAGCTGCAAATGAGCTTCCTAACGTATTTGAACTTAAGGGTACAATGATTCCAGGTCTTGTAGATAACAGCCAAATAGTTGAAATAGATCCAATCATCGCAATGGCACCTGGTTTAAAAGAAGGCTATAAAGCAGGCGTTTTTGATGATTTCCTATACAAGGCAAAAGCCTATGCTGCTCCATTCCAAATGGGTAACAACCATAATGTTTTCTGGAATGAAGAAATATTTAAAGAATGTGGCATTGATGCTTTCCCAACTACCTGGAAGGATTTCCTAGGTGCTATTGAAAAGATAAAAGCTAAGGGATATGTTCCAATAGCAATGGGTAACAAAGGTAAGTGGGTTGCTGAATCCCTTATATATAACACAATAGTATACAGATATGCACCTGTTGATTGGTACTTGAACTTGAGAGACGGAAAAGGTGCTAAATGGACTGATACTGAAATCGTTGAAGCCACAAATGAATTTGCAAAAATGGCTAAAAATGGTACCTTTAATACTGATATGAACTCAATAGATAATATTCAGCAATGTACACTTTACTATAATAAAAAAGCGGCAATGTTTATAGAAGGTTTTTGGGCAGTCGATCCTGTCTGTGCAGAAGCACCAGCAGATGTTTTAAAGGCAACACACATTGCACAATTTCCAGCTGTTGAAGGTGCTAAAGGAGCTGGTAATGTAAATCAAGCAGCAGCGGGTTGGGGATGGGCTGTAAGCTCAAATCTCAGCGATGGACAAAAAACAGCAGTAGCTAATTTCATTAAATATGCTACTGGTGTAGACTATGCTAATCTTGTTGTTGCAAATAGAGGATTACCAGCTTCAAAACCAACAAAAGTAGATAAAGCAAGTATGCCTGCACTATACTCAGAACTTCTTAAGCTGAATGACGAATCAGTATTTGCTCCAGTATTTGATGTGCAGCTTGCTCCAAATGTAGTTGATGCTTTATATTCCAATATGCAGGAGCTATTAATCGGCTCAATGAGTGGAGAAAAGTATTGTGAACTAGCACAAATAGAAATGGATAAAAACAAGAAATAATAACTCAAGTAATCATCTAGGGTGTGATTACTATATTCACACCCTAGATGATTAACATAAGGAAAAGGAGTGGGATATCAATGGCAAAAAAATTAAAAAGCCCGAAGCCTTTAACCTTTGTACTCTTTCTAGGACCTATTTTAGCGCTGTTTCTATTTATGGTAGTGTTGCCTATTTTTGTATCAGCTTACTATAGTTTTTTTGATTGGACAGGCGGGAAAACTATGAATTTTACAGGCTTAGCTAACTATATGGAGCTGGCAAAGGACAGAGAATTTTGGATGTCTGCATGGAATAATATTCAAATTATAGTGCTATGTACTATAGGACAGGTTGGACTTGGGCTAGTAGTTTCCTTTTTACTTATTTCAAGAGGGCTTAAATTTAAAGAATTCCATCGTACAGTAATATTTTTCCCGGTTGTTGTATCTGCGATAGTAATTGGATTTGTCTGGTCGTTAATGTATAACAAAGATTTTGGATTAGTAAACTGGTTTTTAACTCTGGTTGGAGGTGAGAAATTAATACTTCCATGGTTAGATAATCCTAGTTATATAATATTGACTGTTTCATTGCCTATAGTTCTCCAATTCGTGGGTTTATACATGATAATGTTTATGGGAGCTATAAAAAGTATACCGGATGAAATATTTGAATGCTCAGGTCTCGACGGATGTAATGAACTACAAAAGTCTTTTTATATAACTCTTCCAATGATATATGATACTTTTAAGGTTGCAATTATGATTTGTGTATCTGGTACTATGAAAGTATTTGATCACATATTGGTGCTCACCAACGGAGGCCCTGGCAAAAGCTCGCAAGTCTTGGCGCTCTATGCTTACAATATCTCTTTTGATAGAATGAGATTAAGTTACGGGAGTACAATTGCTATTGGGATTCTAGTGCTTAGTCTTCTAATAACATTGTCTTCACGGGCTGCGTTAGGAGGGAAGAGATATGAATGATGCAATGAAAGCAGCAAATAAACGAATAGTTGATGTTATAGTAAATATTGTTATGCTTGCGTTTTCTATTTTTTGTATATTCCCTTTTATTTGGATGTTTTATTCATCATTCAAAACAGAGGCAGAGTTTGCCCAAAATATAATTGCTTTACCAAAATCTCTACAATTTAGCAACTATGCAAAAGCAATTCAGACTGGAAAATTGGGGTTCTACTCCATTAATTCACTGTTCAACTGTATTATTACAGTTACGGTTGTAGTAGTAATTGCATTTATAGCAGCATATTTTCTTTCTAGATTTAGCTTTAAAGGGCGAAATTTAATTTATGGTTTATTTATGTTGGGAATGCTTATCCCGGTTCATTCACTGATGATACCTATTTTTATGCAATTTAAAGCGCTAAATTTCCTTGATACAAGACTTACTCTTCTACCTGTATATATTTCATTTGGGTTGCCTATGGCCATATTTCTAATGGAAAGTTTTATAGGTGGAATACCTGTAGATCTTGAAGAAGCGGCTACCATTGATGGAAGTAGTATGCTAAGGTCAATGTTCTCGGTTATTATGCCTCTTTGCAAGCCTGTAATTGCTACTGTCGTCATTTTGACATTTATGGGGACCTGGAATGAATTCCCGTTTGCTCTTATACTTGTAAAGACAGATGCTCTAAAAACTATACCTGTAGGTTTAAGGAACTTCCAAGGTGCCTACACAGCGAGATATGCACAGTTCATGGCAGGGATGATAGTTGCTTTAATACCTGTAATTATTGTTTATGCGCTTTTTTATAAAAAAATTATCGTAGGTATGACAGCTGGATCGGTGAAGGGCTAAAATAAATATCTAAAAAGAAAAGGAGAATCACATTATGTTACACTACAAAAAAGTAGTTTTTACTAAACCCTGGGAGGTTGAGCTGCAAAAGGACAATATTGATGATAAAAACATACCATCAGGAAATGTAATGCTTAAAAAGATATATTCTTTGATAAGTACAGGAACTGAACTTGCTTGCCTTTCAGGCGGAGAGAGCTGGTTTCCACTCCCTGGAGTTATGGGGTATTGCTGCATAGGTGAAATTGTTGCTAAGGCCAGTGATGTAGTTGATTACGATATTGGAGATAAAATTTTCTGTTACGGATCACATACAGAATACGAGATAATCCCTACTACAGGAATTTTCTTAAAAGTACCAGAAGGAATTGACAGCAAGTATATTCCCTTTGTCAGAATGGCAACTATTGCAGCCACTTCTGTAAGAACATCAAACATTGAATTCGGAGATTATGTCCTAGTTACCGGTCAAGGTTTAGTTGGGAATATGGCTGCGCAGCTTGCAAAAATCCAGGGGGGTATTGTGATCGCTGTTGATATATGCCAAAACAGACTTGATATATCTAAGGGCTGTGGAATAGATTATACGCTCAATAGCAAGGAATGTGATATTAAAGAAGAAATCAAAAAGATAACCGGTGGTAAAATGGTTTCAACATGCATAGAAGCAACAGGGTTACCTTCTGTAGAAGCTGCAAATTTAGAACTGATTGCACAAAATGGAGAAATTATATTTTTGGGAAGTCCAAGAGCAAACTACAGCGTTAATTTGACAGATGTTTTAAATCACTGTCATTTGGCCGCTTTTAATGTTACTTTTAAAGGAGCACATGAATGGAAATTCCCAGTCAACGAAGATTCGTTTGTCAAGCATTCTCTTGAGCGTAATTCAAAAATAATGTTCGAGTTCTTTAAAACTGGACGCATCTGCTTGGAGGGACTTGTAACTGAGGTTGTAAAACCTGAAAGTTGCAAGGCTGCATACGACAGTTTGCGTAATAAGAAAGACGATTATATGGGTATAATATTCGACTGGCAGTGATAGAAGTAAATATAAATCATCGGAAGGGGATTTTGAAGATTAAACCTTTATTGAGTCAAGTAATTAAACCTGAGGATTCTCTTGAGGTGTACAATGCTTTAAAGAACAGGGAAAAAGGATATGTTTGAGTTATTATAGACTGGAATTGATGTTAACAACCTATTGGAGGAATTCGTATGAGCAAAGTTAGGATAGGTATTGTAGGAACTGGGTTTATATCCGATTTTCATTATAATGGATTTAAAAAGAATACAGATGCAGAAATCATAGGTGTGTGCACGCATTCTAATATGGAAAAGCTTAATAAAATGTGTGAAGAGTGGAATATCAAGGCATATAAAAACTTTGATGAAATGGTGGATGATCCCAATATTGATGCCCTCATTATAGGTAGCATAAACACAGATCATTATCCACAGATTTTGAAGTCAATAAAAAATGGTAAGCATCTGCTTGTAGAAAAGCCTGTTGTAAGTGATTTTGAACAACTGAATGAAATAGAGAAAGCTTCCAAGGAAAGTGGAATATTACTTTTTCCAGGGCACAATTTTGTATATAGAGAAGCAGTTGTAAAAGCAAAAGAGGTTTTGGAAAATGGAACACTCGGAAAAATAGTATATTCTTCAATTATAAGCACGCATGACATTTCAAAGGAACAGTCCGAGGGCTGGAGAAGTAAAAAGGCCTTAGCTGCTGGTGGGGCTTTGATGGACAGCGGACACCACCTAACTTATATGTCTTTGTACCTGATGGGAATGCCTAAAAAAATTCAGGCATTTAAATCCAACCTCGTTTTAAACAATATGGAAGGAGAAGATATTGCACAGATAAATCTTTTATATCCGGATAACTCTATTGGGTGCATTATGCAATCCTGGACCTCTGCTCATGGAGAAGGAGTCAATGGAATAAATATTGTCGGTGAAAAAGGTTGCTTAAGTATAACTGATGGGCTGTATGTCAATGGAGAAAAATTAAGCTCCGATGTGGATTATGCTGTATCTTTTGAAAATCAGGCCAAAGCCTTTACTGATTGTATATTAAAAGGAACGAAGCCTATTTCCACCATAGATGATGTAAGGAATACGCTTAAGCTTATTTATAAAGCATATGAGAGTAGTGAGAAAGATGCAGTTATATCTATTTAAATAAATAAGAGATTAAGCTAGTGAAAAGTAGAATTAAGTCTATCTGCTTTCTTACTGAACTACGAGAGCTTTTTAAGTTTATTAACCTGTTTACCAAGGTTCAAATATTTTTGTTTTATTTTTATAAAAAATGAAAATGTCATGTGTTATCTGCTATAATAATGAGTATTTAATGTGTTCTAAAAATTTGAATCAATAGGATATATTATCGGCAGAGTATGAATAAATAACATGCTTGCGGTGTACTAAATCGATGGAAGGAGAATTTTATTATGAATATTGCATTACAACTATATTCAATTAAGGAAGAAGAAGAGGAGAGCTTTGAAAAAGCTCTTGAAATGACAGCGAGGGCAGGATACAAGTCAGTTGAATTTGCTGGATATTTTGGAATTGATGCCGAAGCTATGAAGAAATTACTCTCAAAATATGGACTTACTGCTGTTTCATCACATAGAGGAATAGATCAGTTTGCAAATAAGTTTGAAGAGGAATTGGAGTATGCAAAAAGTGTGGGCTATGACATGATTGTTTGCCCTTGGCTCGATTGTAAATCTCTTGATGAAGTGAAAGCGTCGGCGGCTATACTTGAAAAGTGCGCATTGATTGCATCAAAAAATGGAGTAAAGGTAGGATATCACAATCATGATCAAGAATTTACAAAATTTGAAGGCAAGTATGCTTTGGATATTTTATTGGAACTTGCTCCAACCGTAATGCTAGAACCAGATCTATTCTGGGTCGCTTATGCTGGAGTGGATCCTGTGGAATACATAACTCCATACGCTAAGAGTGGTAGAATATGTGCCATACATGCAAAGGAAATTTCAGAGAATCTGAAGGATAATGTCTATGTAGGTGCAGGAATAATCGATTTCAAAGGAGTTATTGCCTTAGTTGATCCCGAGAAAATTCCGTATATTATTGAGCAGGAGGAGTATACCTCTGATCATTTTGATGGTATTTCAAAAAGTTATAACGGACTAAAAAAAGTGTTTTGTAGCTAATCGATAAACAGAGTTCTTGGATTCAGAGAGCGTTTTATTGCATCTGAATCTTAGACGTCGGATAAAAGGAATTAGGTTTAAATAGATTAATTATTAACAAGAAATGGGTTTGTCACATTAGTGCCATCCCTTTTTTGGGTTAGTAACCTTGTCTGAGTAGTAACCTTGTTTTGAGAAATTCCAAATATAATAGGAGGATTAGACTGATATGCAAAAAATAAAAGTTGGTATTATTGGAACTGGTTTTATTGGTCCAGTGCATATAGATGCATTAAGAAGGTTGGGATTTGTTGAGGTCGCTGCTATTGCAGATATCAACGAAGAAGTAGCCAAGCAAAAGGCTGAACAATTAAACGTTCCTCAATATTATGGAGATTATCACGACCTATTAAGGAATAAAGAGATTCAAGCTGTCCATATATGTACTCCGAATTATCTTCATTTTCAAATATGCAAAGATGCACTTTCGGCTGGCAAACATATTGTGTGTGAAAAGCCACTTGCAATAAATATAAAAGAAGCAGAGGAATTGGTCTGCTTAGCAGATGAGAAGGAATTGGTAAATGCCGTACATTTCAATTTGAGGTTCTACCCATTGATACATGAGGCAAGAGCTATGGTTGAAAAGGGTGAGTTGGGCAGAATTGTGGCTATAAATGGTTCATATCAGCAGGACTGGCTTTTATATGAGACAGATTACAGCTGGAGATTACAGCCAGAGCTAAGCGGTGAATCAAGGGCTGTTGCTGATATAGGTTCTCACTGGTGTGATATGATAGAATATATATCTGGTTCAAAAATAACAGAAATATGTTCGGATTTTGCTATTTTTTATCCAGTAAGAAAAAAGCCTAAGAAGGCAATAGAAACTTACTCGGGGAAACTACTTAGTGAAAAAGATTATGACGATATTTGCATATCGACTGAGGACTATGCTTCGGTGCTATTACGATTTGATAACAATGCACATGGAACACTTACAGTAAATCAAATGGCAGCAGGAAGAAAAAACAGACTGTTTTTTGAAATCTATGGTACTAAAAAATCAATAGCTTGGAACTCAGAGAAACCTAATGAGATGTGGATAGGAAAAAGAGACGGTAATAATGAGGTGTTAATAAAGGATCCTTCATTAATGAGCCCATATGCGAGTGATATTGCCTGTTTCCCAGGAGGGCACAATGAAGGGTTTCCGGACACATCAAAGCAAATGTTTAAAAAGGTATACAACTATATAATAAATAATGGATTAAAAAATGGTCAAGAACCAGATTTCCCTACATTCAAAAGTGGCTTGAGGGAACTGGAAATATGCGAACGCATGATTCAGTCCTCCAAAGACAGAAAATGGCTAGCCGTGTAATATAGAATAAAGCTAAAAATGAAAATTACCTCAAGAGACATAACAGCAAGATTATAGTCTTTTGAGGTAATTTTCATTTTTATGCTTTAATACATATTTTTAGTCTTTTTTATAAGGTTTGTTGCCGTAGGATGAAAAACTTGATTTTCTTTTAACTGTTGGACTAGGACCACTACGGCTTGGTGTATGTCCACTGTGGGTACTTTTCTTTCGTGCATTGGATCTTTCAATATTTATTCTTTTTCCCTTAATTGTATAGTTTTTCATAGATTTGAGTACCTCTGGAGCGAACTCCTTTGGAACCTCTACGAATGAATATCTATCAAAAATATCAATAGAACCTACCATTTTACCTGGAAGACCTGTTGACTCAACAAGACTCTCAATGATGTGCTTAGGTTGTATTTGACTTTCACTTCCGATATTGATAAAAAATCTAACCATGTCACTTTCATTATTGTATTCTGTAGAAATATCATCAATTTCACATACACTACTTGTTTGGCTTCCAGACTGATCAGTATACATTTTAAGCAATGCAGCAGCTACATCGATAGCTGAGACAGGACTTTCTTCTGTTTCTGAAGAATCAAAATTTATAGCTTCAACAAATTTTTCAATCTGACTTGCAAATTTAGAAATTTGTTCATGTCCTAAATTATCCTTAAGGGATTTTAGAATATTTGTCATTTTTCTTTCTTCAACATCATTTATGCTTGGTGGCTTTATTAAAGTTATAGTAGATTTTGTATATCTCTGAATATCTCTCAACTTATGAATTTCTCTTCCTGCTATGAAGGTGTAGGCTTTTCCAGCTCTACCTGCTCTACCAGTTCTTCCAATTCTATGAACATAGTATTCTTCGTCATTAGGTAGATCATAGTTGAAAACAGCTTCAACATCATCAACATCAATACCTCTAGCCGCAACATCAGTTGCAATTAGTATATCGATATTGCCCTTCCTAAACATAGTCATTACCTTATCTCTCTGCTCTTGTCTCATGTCACCATGAAGTGCCTCAGCAGAAAAACCTCTTGATTGAAGACTTGATGTAAGCTCATCAACCTTCCTTTTTGTGTTACAAAATACTAGTGATAGTTTGATCTCATTAGTATCAATTAATCGAGATAAAACTTCTAGCTTGTTTGATTCTTTTACCTCAACATAATACTGCTCAGTGTTTGAAACTGTTAGTTCCTTGTGAGCTACCTTAATATGAACAGGATTTTTCTGGTATTTTCTGGTAATATCAAGAATTTCCCTTGACATTGTTGCAGAAAATAATATTGTCTGTCTATCCTCAGGAACTTTTTCCAAAATAGTATCTATATCTTCTCTGAAGCCCATGTTTAGCATTTCATCAGCTTCATCCAAAACTATCATTTTTAGGTGTTCTAGCTTTAATGTCCTACGTCTCATATGGTCCATTACTCGGCCTGGAGTACCAATAATAATCTGTGGGTGCTTCTTTAGGGCCATAATTTGTCTGTCAATTGGTTGACCACCATATACGGGAAGAATTCGTATTCCAGCTTTATATTTCAATAAGCTTTTAATCTCCTCGGAAGATTGAATTGCTAGCTCTCTTGTAGGACAGAGCACTAATACTTGGATAGATTCTATTTCAGGCTGAATCATCTCAATAGCAGGTATTCCAAAGGCACAAGTTTTTCCTGTTCCAGTTTGAGCTTGACCTATTAAATCGCTACCATTAAGAATGTGGGGAATAGATTGAGATTGAATAGGTGTTGCCTCTTCAAAGCCCATATCTGTTATTGCATTTTGAAGTTCATTTGAAAGGTTTAGATCTTTAAAACTTAAATTTTCCATTTATATTCCTTTGCTCTAAATAAATTTATTATTATATATTATACATTATATAATAATAAATATTATTTACAAGTTTTGCAATCATTATTTATTGTTTTCAGCCATTTATAAATAATTTTAGTAAAAATATACAATATTAAAGTATGATAATATAAAATACTGTTATACTTTTTTAATTTATAGTGAAAACAAGAAGAGTTAATTATGATATAATACAGGATGGTAAAAACATATGTGATTATTAGGCGATTGCTAAATGATGATTTTGAAAAATGTGGATAACTTTTTTGAAAATCGTATAAATATCACAGGTTATTCTGTGAAAATTTGTTTTTTGGCTAATTTTAATAAGCCAACAAGGTTCTTTGAAATTTTAATAGCTT
>DATCID010000195.1:0-22924 GCA_036507975.1 Ruminiclostridium sp. | reverse complement strand
CCTACGCTTAAACCTAAGGTCACCCTTTCGGTTCCAAGGAATGGATAGCGGTGGGCGGCTCACCCTTTCCGCACAGGATTTCCACCTGCTATATCTTAGGCGCTTTCTTGGCGCTCCACTTTTCATTATTCACTTTTCACTGTTCTTGACCTTTCCCTGTCTTTAACCATTTTGAGCCTGTACACAAGTTATTCCAACAACGCCAACGATATCCTCTGCGCTACAGCCTCTAGATAGGTCATTTACAGGTTTTGCAACTCCCTGAATGATTGGTCCATAAGCTTGTGCCTTTGCAAGTCTTTGAGTAAGCTTATACGCAATGTTTCCTGCATTCAAATCAGGGAATATAAGAACATTTGCCCTTCCCGCAATCTTGCTTCCAGGAGCCTTTGATTTTCCAATTGATGGAACTATTGCTGCATCAACCTGAAGCTCTCCATCTAACTGAAGCTCAGGTGCTTTTTCCTTTGCAATCCTAGTCGCTTCAATTACTTTCTCAGTTAATACACTCTTTGCACTTCCATATGTTGAATAAGAAAGCATTGCAACAGTAGGCTCAGCTTGTACAAGATTCTTAAAGGATTTTGCAGATGTTATAGCAATTTCAGAAAGCTCATCTGCATTTGGGTTTTCAACAAGTCCGCAGTCTCCATATACAAATACCCCATTTTCACCGTATTCGCAATCTGGAACAACCATTATAAAGATTGCTGAAACCAATTTTGCACCAGGAGCTGTCTTTAATATCTGTAGAGCTGGTCTGAGAGTGTTTCCTGTTGAGTTAATTGCCCCAGCAACCATTCCATCAGCCGCACCCAGTTTTACCATCATAATACCAAAATACAATGGATTTTCTAATGTTTTTCTTGCCACTTCAAGTGTCATGCCCTTAGCTTTTCTGAGCTCAAATAAAGTATTTGCATACTCCTCAAACTTGTCGAAATTTGCTGGGTCAACAATTTTTGCCTTTGATATGTCAAGGTCTCCACCCAGTTTCTTTATTTCATCCTTGTTACCAAGTAAAATAATATTAGCAATCCCCTGCTCCTGAATTATTGCAGCAGCCTTTAATGTTCTAATATCATTACTCTCAGGAAGCACAATGGTCTTGATATCTTCCTTTGCTCTGCTCATAATCTGTTCTAAAAAATTCATAGTTAATAGTCCCCTTTCGTTGTTTACAGCAATATCGATAGATTTAAACTAAGGAATAACTAATATAATAACTTCATATTCATATTTCATCATTTATTCCTAATATATTAACTTTATATATTAACTTTAAAAGTTTTTATATTGCTACTTCGACATAAATTATTATTAAATTCTCTATAAAGTCCATTGTTGTTACCTGGTCATATTATCTCAAACCAAGTATTCACAACACTTTAATTATATACAAATTGTTCTTTGTATACAAGATAAAATTCAACTCTACTATCAAAATTCCACAAAATATTTATTTCACAAATATCCCAATCTGTTATAAACTATATGGAAAGAATAGAACCTTATCATTCTGCAGATTTTGTGCAGATACATCACGAAAGGACAGGGGAAAGAACTTATGAAAAAAACGCTTCTTTTGTATTCCACTTCATTTTTTTGCGGAATGTCCGTCATGGCAGTGGAGCTCAGTGTTTCAAGACTTTTGGCACCATATTTTGGAACATCTCAGATAATATGGACGGTAATCATAGGGTTAATAATGATTTCTTTAAGTATTGGTAATGTTTTGGGAGGTAGATCAGCCGATAAGTATAACAGTATGAACAGGTTGTACCTAATTATATGGGCAGCAGCTTTGTGGATTGCAGTCATTCCATTTGTAGGTAAATATCTTATTGTGGCTATTACCGGTTTATTAGTTTTATTTATGCCAAGTAATTTACTCATTACAGGTTCTGCAATATCCTGCCTCGTTTTATTCTCAATCCCATTAATAGGGTTGGGAATGGTTTCACCTTACTTAGTAAAAATAGGTGTTACTGACATAGAAAATACAGGTAAAACTGCCGGGAAAATATATGCTATGAATACAATTGGCAGTATAATAGGAACTTTTTTACCTACTTTTGTTACAATTCCAACTTTTGGGACAAGCAAGACCTTTTTAATTTTTTCTTTGGTTTTGAACTTGGTTTGCCTCACTTACTTTATACTTACAAAAGCAAAAGTATTTAGGGTTTCTATAAGTGTCATAATAATATTTGTTATGCTAATGCTGCCAATTTCAAATTCTTATGCATTTTGGAAAGATTCCGTTTTAGAGGATGAGTCTTTATATAACTATCTGCAGGTAACAGAAGATACGGACTCTGTCTACCTTTCGACAAATGTAGCCTTTGGCGTACAATCAGTGTATAAAAAGAATAATAAGCTATCCGGTCTTTACTACGATTACGCATTGATGGCACCTCAATTTATTAAGAATTTTAATCCTAATAGTAAACTTGACCTTCTGATATTGGGTAATGGAACAGGTACATATGCCAAGCAGTCAAAAATTTATTATCCTAATATTAAAACTGATGCCGTTGAAATCGACCCTAAAATAGTTGATTTATCCAAAAAATATTTCGATTTAAAGGACAATGAAGCAACTGTTTATGAAACAGATGGAAGAACCTTTTTGGCTGATAAACAATGTGGGATGTATGACGTTATCATGGTAGATGCTTACCACGATATAACCATTCCCTTTCATATGGTAACAAAAGAATTTTTCACAGAGGTTTCCAAGCATTTAAAGCCAGGTGGGGTAATTTTGCTTAATATCAATATGAAATCAAAAGGTGACAATCCTATAAATCAATACCTGAGTCAGACTGTAAAGAGTGTTATGAGCAAGGTATATACCTGTGATCTCAGTAGCAGTACTAATGTGTTGTTATTTGCATCAAATGATAATGATATGCTGAACATTTTTGAAAATAATATTAATAAGCTTGATACTTCAAGTCCTTTACTAGAAGTGTCGCAGTATGTGAAGGATAATCTGCTGGAAACTAAAGAATCCGAGCTTATATTTACAGATGAGGTTGCTCCCGTCGAGGTATTGGGACAGAGTCTTTTGAATGATATGGTAAAGGATGAAGTAGACAGTTTTAAGGAAATGGTTAATTTTAAAGAAAATGGTATTAAAGGAATACTTGAATTGTTGAAATAGTTATTATTAAAGTGCAGTCATTTTCATACAGACCTTGACATGCATTTGGATAAAATAATATAATATGAACATAACTAATATTTATTAGCAATGACGATATTTACGTTCATCAAAGAGAGTCGGCAGTGGTGAGAAGTCGGCATGAGCACGGTGGTACCGCGGAAGATTAACCTTTCGTCCTGCATATGGACGGAAGGTTTTTTAATATTTGAAAATAGAAGGGGGATATTAAGATGCAAAATGCTAGAACTAGATATGCACCTAGTCCAACAGGTTATATGCATATAGGGAATTTGAGAACGGCATTATATGAATACTTAATTGCAAAGAAGGATAATGGAAAATTCATTTTAAGGATAGAGGATACTGACCAGGAACGTTATGTTGAAGGTTCAGTTGACGTTATTTACAAGACTCTAAAGCTAGCAGGCATCGTTCATGATGAAGGTCCTGATGTAGGTGGCGATTATGGACCTTATGTTCAGAGTGAAAGAAAAAACCTGTATCTTGAATATGCTAAAAAGCTCGTTGATTTAGGTGGTGCCTACTACTGTTTCTGCACAAAAGATAGATTGGTCAAACTAAAAGAAGAGCAAGATGTAGCAGGTCAGGGTCACAGATATGATCGCCATTGTTTAGCTCTTTCAAAAGAAGACATCCAGAAAAAGCTTGCTATTAATGAGCCTTACATTATAAGGCAAAAAATGCCTGATACTGGTTCTACAAGCTTTGATGATGCAGTTTATGGCACTATTACTGTAGACAATAGTGAGCTTGATGACCAGATTCTTATTAAGACTGATGGATTGCCAACCTACAATTTTGCAAACGTAATTGACGACCATCAAATGGCTATTACACACGTAGTAAGAGGTAACGAATACCTCTCTTCTACCCCTAAATACAATCTTTTGTATGAGGCTTTCGGATGGGATATTCCTATTTATGTTCATGTTCCATTAATTCTGAAATCCTCTGGGCAGAAGCTCAGCAAAAGAGCTGGAGATCCTTCATTTGAGGATTTGGTCTCAGAGGGTTATCTCGTTAAAGCTATTGTGAACTATGTTGTTCTCCTTGGCTGGAGCCCAAGCACCAATCAGGAGATATATTCGTTGAGAGAATTAGAGGAAGTTTTTGAAATAGATGGCATCAGCAAGGCGCCAGCAATTTTTGATATAAACAAGCTTACCTGGATGAATGGTGAATACATCCGCAAAATGCCGATTGAAGAGTTTCATAAGCTAGCGCTGCCGTATTATGAAAAATCTATATCAAATAAGAATATTGATACGCTGAAGATTAGCAAGCTACTTCATATAAGGACAGAGGTATTAACCTCAATTCCAGAAACAATTGATTTTATTAACCAACTGCCCGAGTATGATATTGAGATGTACATTCATAAGAAGAGCAAAACGACGCTAGAAAACTCACTTGAAAGTTTGACCTCAGCATATCCTGTTTTAGAAGTAATTAGCAATTGGAATGCAGAAACAGTACACGAAGCGCTATTTGCTCACATTGAAGCACTAGGCATAAAAAACAGCTTACTGCTGTGGCCAGTAAGAACTGCAGTATCTGGCAAGGCTGTCACTCCTGGTGGAGCAATTGAAATAGCTGATATATTAGGAAAAGAAGAAACCTTATTGAGAATTAATATAGGTATTGAAAGACTAAAAAGCGCTATAGATAGGGGTGTATAAGCATGTCCGATGAAATAAAAAACAGCTGTGAAAACAAAGATGAAGAATTCGTCTCTTCAAATTTTATTAATGATTTTATCGAAGAGGATTTGGCTTCTGGTAAAGTACCAAACAACACAATAATTACAAGATTCCCACCTGAGCCAAACGGATATCTTCATATTGGCCACGCAAAAGCAATATGTATTGATTTTGGTACCGCTTTGAAATATGGAGGCAAATGTAATCTTCGTTTTGATGACACTAACCCAAGTAAGGAAGATGTTGAGTATGTTGAATCCATTAAGGAAGATGTTAAGTGGCTTGGCTTTAAATGGGATGGCCTCTTCTATGCGTCTGAGTACTTTGAAATAATGTACGACAGTGCAATAAAGTTAATTAAAAAAGGCTTGGCATTTGTATGTGATTTGACCGCTGATGAAATCAGAGAGCACAGAGGAACACTAACTGAGCCCGGAAAAAACTGCGCATACAGAGACAGATCAATTGAGGAAAACCTAGACCTTTTTGAGAAAATGAAAAACGGAGAATTTCCAGACGGTTTGAAGGTTTTGAGAGCAAAAATAGATATGAGTTCTCCAAATATAAATATGAGAGATCCTGTTATATACAGAATACTCCGAGCAAATCACCACAGGACAGGCGATAAATGGTGTATTTATCCCATGTATGACTATGCTCATCCAATCGAGGATGTTGTTGAAGGTATTACACACTCACTGTGTTCCCTTGAATTTGAGGATCATAGGCCTCTTTATGATTGGGTAAAAGATAATATTGATTTACCTGCAAAGCCGAGGCAGATCGAGTTTGCTCGTCTAAACCTTGCCTATACTCAAATGAGCAAACGTAAGCTATTGCAACTTGTTAACGAGAAATTTGTCAGCGGTTGGGACGATCCTAGAATGCCTACTATTTCAGGTTTAAGAAGACGTGGCTTTACATCTGCATCTATAAGAGATTTCTGTGAAAAGATAGGTGTTGCAAAGAATAACAGTACGGTTGAATATGCTTTGCTTGAGCATTGTATAAGAAATGATTTGAACACCAGCGCCTCACGAGTGATGGCTGTTCTTAAACCGTTAAAGGTTGTTATTGAAAACTATCCAAAAGATCAGGTTGAGTGGTTTGATGTTGAAAACAACCCTGAAAATCCTGAAACAGGGACTAGAAAAGTTCCGTTTTCAAGGGAAATTTATATTGAACAGGATGACTTTATGGAGAATCCGCCAAATAAATTTTTCCGTTTGGCACCTGGTCGTGAGGTTCGTTTGAAAAACACATACTTCATCAAATGTGAAAGTATTGTAGCGGATGCTGCAACTGGCCAAATAATTGAGCTCAGATGTTCCTACGACCCTGCTTCAAGGGGTGGAAACTCACCTGATGGAAGAAAGGTAAAGGGCACCTTGCATTGGGTCTCTGTTCAACATGCAGTTAAAGCAAAGGTATGTATATACGACCATTTATTTACAAAGATTGATCCTGAGGATGTTGAGGAAGGAAAGGACTATATATCTAATTTAAACCCTAATTCCTTGGAGATACTTCAGAATTGTATGGTAGAGCCAGACTTAGCTAATGCAAAGCCAGGTGAAAGGTTCCAATTCTTAAGAATGGGTTACTATTGTGTAGATATTACTTCAAGTCCAGACAAGCTTATTTTCAACCGCACTGTCGGTCTAAAAGACACCTGGGCAAAGGTTTCTACCAAATGCTAGGCATTGTATGAAGGTCAAAATATTAGTGAATAGTGAATGGTGAATAGTGAATAGTTATGGTAAGTCGGCTGAGGCCGACTGAATTTGAAGGTCAAAAGATTTGTGAATGGTTTGTTTATTTTAATGTAAAGGATCTGATTGAATGAAATATGTTGTAATTTTAGGAGATGGCATGGCAGACTATCCCATGCCAGAGTTAGAGAATAAGACCCCACTTCAATACGCTAAGAAACCAAATATTGATATGTTGGCAACAAAAGGATCAGTAGGGTTGGTTAAAACGGTACCTGAGGGAATACCGCCAGGAAGCGATGTTGCTAATCTTTCGGTTATGGGCTATAACCCCAAACTATATTACACCGGCCGTTCACCATTAGAAGCTGTGAGCATGGGTATAGAGCTATCACTCTCTGATGTTGCTCTTAGATGCAATCTCGTTTTTTTATCTGAAGCAGAAGATGAGTATTCTGATAAAACCATGATTGACTATAGCTCAGATGAAATTTCTACTGAAGAGTCACGTGTTTTAATTGAAACTATAAATACGGCTTTTAAACGTGATAATATAACTTTTTACCCTGGCATAAGCTATAGGCATTGTATGGTTTGGAATAATGGTGAAACAGAGCTTGGCTGTACTCCTCCACATGATATTCTGGAGAAAAGAATCACCGATTATTTACCAAAAGAAAATTCAGGTATCTTGCTCGAAATGATGAAAAAAAGTTACGATATTTTAAATGACCACCCTGTAAATCAAGCAAGAAAAGCACGAGGGCTAAGACCTGCGAACTCTATTTGGCTTTGGGGTGAGGGCAAAAAGCCTACATTATCCTCATTTCAAGAAAAATACAACATAACTGGTGCTGTAATATCTGCTGTTGACTTATTAAAAGGAATAGGTATTTGCGCTGGACTAGATTCTATTGATGTTGAGGGTGCTACAGGTAATATACATACTAATTTTATTGGTAAGGCGAACGCCGCTGTAAAGGCTCTTGATAGCGGTTTAGACTTTGTTTATGTTCATGTAGAAGCTCCAGATGAGTGTGGGCATAGATATGAGATAGAAAACAAAGTTAAGGCTATAGAGCTTTTAGACTCGCAGGTAGTTGGCCCTATACTTGAAGGTCTGAAGAAATATGATGGATATAGGGTATTAGTACTTCCTGACCATCCAACACCTCTGAGCCTTCGCACACATACCTCCGAACCAGTTCCTTTCATTATATATGATAGCACTAATGAAATAAACTCAGTTGCTGCAAGTTATGATGAGTTTGAGGCTAGAAAAACTGGCATTTTAATTAAAGAGGGCTACAAATTGATGGATTTATTTATAAAGGGGATGTAAAAGTCCCTTTGAAGTATGAATCTGATGTGTACATTATATTTTTGTTGACTATATTTACCTATACATTTATAATTATAACTATATAACTAACTAAATAGTGTCGGATGATTGATGGAGGAGAGTTCTTTTTGCTATGCAAAAGGGCACCGAAGGAGTAGCACTCTCAGGTATAAAAGACTTCATCAGGACGGATCTCTGGAGAGACCATTTTTTGGCGCCGAAGGGGCAAAACGGGTAACACCGTCAATCTCTCAGGCAAAAGGACAGAGTATGCATTATAATTATATTTTCAATATAGTTTTATTCTGCATTTTCAGAGGTCAAATCATATGGATTTGGCCTATTATTTTTTTAATTAAAAAAGGAGAGTTTTTATGAACAGAGTTTATAATTTTTCAGCCGGTCCTTCTATGCTACCGGAATCAGTTTTAGCAAAAGCTGCCGAAGAAATGTTGAATTACAAAGGTACAGGGATGTCTGTGATGGAAATGAGCCATAGATCAAAAGCATACCTTTCCATCATTGAAAATGCTGAAAGTCTTATTCGCAAGCTAATGAATATAGATGATTCCTATTCAGTGTTATTTTTGCAGGGTGGAGCATCAACTCAGTTCTCAATGGTTCCTATGAATCTTTTAAGTAAGTTTAAAAAGGCTGATTTCATAAATACGGGTAATTGGTCTAAAAAAGCAATTTCCGAAGCAAAAATATTTGGTGTTGCAAATACAATCGCTTCTTCTGAGGATAAAAACTTTACGTACATACCAGAGAGTTTCAAAATATCAGAGGATGCTGATTATGTTCATATTACCAGCAATAATACATTGGAAGGCACACGCTATGTAAATTATCCTGAGACAGGCAGTATACCCCTTGTTGCTGATATGTCAAGTGACATAATGTCTACCGAAATAGATGTAAGTAAATTTGGGCTTATTTATGCTGGAGCACAGAAAAATCTTGGACCTGCAGGACTTACAATCGTAATCGTTAAAAATGATTTATTGGGTAAACATATAGAAAATGTTCCTACAATGATGAAGTATGAAACCCATTCGAAGGAAAAATCACTTTACAATACTCCACCCTGCTACAGCATTTACATTGCAGGGCTTGTATTCCAGTGGCTTGATGAGATGGGAGGAGTAAAAGCCATTGAGAAAATTAACAATGAAAAGGCAGCGCTCCTATATGATTTCCTTGATGATTCAAAGATGTTTAAAAATAATATAAATAAGAAAGATAGATCCATCATGAATATACCTTTTACAGCTCCTACAAACGAGTTGAACGAGAAATTTATAGCAGAGTCTGAAAAAGTTGGGCTGTGTACTCTCCGTGGACATCGTTTAATTGGTGGAATGAGGGCTAGTATCTATAATGCTATGCCTATAGAAGGAGTAAAGAAACTGGTTGATTTCATGAAGAAGTTTGAGCTTGAAAACAAATAACAATAGGAAAAGGAATGAGTATAAATATGTTTAAAGTACAAATGCTTAATAAGATTTCTAATATCGGCCTTGATCTTCTTCCAACGGAAAAGTATGAAATATCTGCAGTAGTGGCAAACCCTGATGCTATTCTTGTTAGAAGTGCCAACATGCTAGAGATGGAATTGCCAGCTAACCTAAAAGCCATTGCAAGGGCTGGAGCCGGAGTAAACAATATACCCCTAGAAAAATGTACAGAAAAAGGAATCGTTGTTTTCAATACCCCCGGTGCTAACTCGACTGGAGTTAAAGAACTTGTATTAGCTTCACTTTTGCTCTCTTCCAGGAAAATTACCCAAGGCATAAACTGGGCTCAATCTTTAAAGGGTAAAGGGCAGGAAGTCCCTAAACTCGTTGAAAAAGGCAAATCACAGTTTGAAGGACCAGAGCTAAAAGACAAAAGAATTGGTGTTATTGGACTAGGTGCAATTGGAGCAATGGTAGCAAATGATGCTTTTTCACTAGGTATGGATGTCATGGGGTACGACCCTTATATCTCAGTAAAAGCAGCATGGGGATTGTCAAGTTCAGTAATTAGAGCCACAAGCTTAGACCATCTTTTGTCCACATGTGATTATATAACACTTCATATGCCTCTGACTAACGAAACAAAGCATATGTTCAATAAAGATAAGTTTGAGATTATGAAAAAAGGTATAAAAATCATCAATTTAGCAAGAGGTGGACTGGTTTCAAACAAAGACTTGCTGGAAGCCATAAATGATGGAACAGTTGCCTGCTATGTCACAGATTTTCCTGAAGATGAACTTCTTGGGGTTGATGAGATCATTGCTATCCCCCATTTGGGAGCTTCTACTCCTGAGTCGGAGGAGAATTGTGCCATTATGGCGGTCAATCAGATGAAAGACTACTTGGAAACAGGTATGATAAAAAACTCTTTAAACTTTCCTGATTGCGATATGATGCCAGCAGATAAAACAAGAATTATTACGGTGCATTGCAATATTCCCAACATGATAGGTCAGATGACTACAATTCTTGCTGCAAACAAAATTAATATTTCTGACATGCTGACTCGTCACAAAGAAAGTATCGGGTATAATGTAATTGATATCGAAGGACCATTGACAGAGGATGTCATTGATAAGATACGCTCGATCGTTGGGGTTAAGACAGTAAGAGTAATATAATAAAATTATAAATATCAATATCAATTAGGATTTTTAAAGGGAAGCCCTTGGGCTTCCCTTTCCATTTAAACTTCCCTCCAGTTATTATAATTGTACTCAATTACTATTAGACCATTATTTAGTTCTTCATTGTTTAAAGTATCTCCCATTGAATCCACCTCGTCTTTGCTGTCGTAGACTACAACTCTATTTACCATTCTCTCAATAATGTTCTTATTGATACCTTGATTTTTTATCTTATTTACAAAATTTTCTATAACATTCATTTTATCAATTTGTTTGGTTTCTTCTTCTTTGAGCTTTTGCAACTCTTGCTTTAACGAACTAATCCTGATTTCTATACTTTGATTCATTCGTATGAAAAGCTGTTCTGATATTTTTGCCTCAAGCCTGTCGCTGTACAGTGTATCCTGTTGCTTTTGCTTCATAATTATTTGCTGCTCAAGCTTTTGTGCCATTTCTCGTCTTAGCTGCTCCTGGTTATCATTGTTCTTATAACTCATGCAAAAGTTATCGATGAGATCTCTATTTGACATCATTTCAAACAACTCCTTCGTAATCACATCAATAATTGTCTGCTCGGTGACATAATGACTCGAACAAGTGACACAGCCATTTTTAGCGTATGAGCTACATATGTATCCCACAGGTCTACCCTTTCTCACTCGCACATACATTGTCTTTCCACATTTACCGCAGTAGAGTAGATTGCTAAGGAGATGTGTTATACTCCTATTATAGCCTTGATTAGAACGTTTTTTAGCCCTAAGCTTTTGCACCTCATCAAAGTCTTCGTTAGTGACAATAGGCTCATGTGTGTTGGTTGTTATTATCCATTTTTCAAATGGGAGTCTTCTGGTTTTTTTGCTTTTGAAGCTTATTTTCTCACTCACGCCCTGCACAGTGTCCCCTATATATACTCGATTACACAGAATTCTTTGCACCCCCACTTGATTCCACGGACTAATTGGTATATCTGAATTCTTTGAGGATGGTGATGGGTATCCTTTTTCATTTAGCATATTGGATATCGCTGCATAGCCATATCCTTTTTTATATAGGGCATAAATCTCTCTAACTACTGGCGCAGTTCTTCCATCAATCACAAGCTTATTTTTTTCATTTATGGATTTAACGTAGCCATAGGGTGCATTTCCTATATACTCACCTTGTTCTATTTTAAATTTAAGATTTGCTCTTATCTTTTTTGAAATGTCACGAATGTAGCGCTCATTAAACCACGTATCAATTCCCACAGTTTCATTATCTTTTAGGCTGTCATACCTTCCGTCTGAAGTAATGACGCGAACCCCATACTCCTCCAAGAAATCTAGAAACATAAGAGTTTTTGCATTATTTCTACCCAGCCTCGATAAGTCCTTTAAAATAACAAGGTTTATATTGCAGGCCAATACATCTTTTTTTAGCTCGTCTAATGCATATCTCTCAAAACCCGCTCCCGAAACATTGTCATCAACGTATGACTTATGAATAATTCCTAGGTTGTTTTTCGCCACAAAATCTATTAAGAGCTTTCTCTGTGTTTCTATAGCCTCTAGGTTCTCATCGTTTTCATCCCTACTCTGTCTCACATATATCCCTACATGATAATTAATATCAGGCTTACTAAACCCCATCATACCAATCATTACCTCCTTATTATCACTGATATTTGCCGTTAATTGTATATGATTTTTTAAAGCTTGAAGTGTATTAATTGACGTGAATGAAATGTATTTTTAAAAATCGAGTGTTATTATCTTATATAATAGTTCTTTTATATCTATTTTTCCCTTATAAATAATTAAAATCTTTTTTGACTTAGCTTTTGTCATATATTAGACCTCTTTCCATCTTCAATAACAAATATCGAGGATTCATAAGTCCTATTTTAATTATATTCACTATGTTTGAATTTTAAAATTTGTCCATTTAATAAAATAAAAACCACTTATTAGCAGTACACTAATCAAGTAGTCCTTATATTGTTACCTAAATAATTATTCTTTTTTCTGTAACCAACAAATCTAGCGGCACATCATACTCATTGTATGGTATTTTCTCCAAAACCTGGAACTCAAAACATATACCTATTTTATAGCATTCTCTTGATATTTTTTTTAAGAATCTGTCATAGAATCCAGCGCCATATCCCATACGATTTTTATTTATATCAAATACACTTCCAGGTATGATGACTATATCAAACATATTAGGTTCAATAATATTACATTCTAGCAAGGGAGGTTCCAGTATTCCATAAATACCACTTGCAATAAGCTCATTAAAATCCGTAATTTTCACTCCGTGCATATATCTATCTTTTTTAGAAGAAGTATCAATACATGGTACGCAAACCTGCTTACCTTCATTTACCCATTCTTTTATCAAGGCATGTGTATCAACTTCGTTGCCAAAGCTCACATAACACATTATGCTCTTTGCTTTCTTAACATATTCTAGTTGATTTAATCTTTGAGCTATACCTTCAGATCTGTATAGCACATCATTTTTCTCAAGTTTTTTTCTGATATCAATATATTGCTTCCTTATATTTTCTTTGTTAATTTTTATAACCTCCAGTTAATAGTATAGCTGTGGTCCAAATGTTAACGCAAATATAAACCAAAAACACGCTGATATTACAAATGCTACTACTGAAACTGTTATTAGTGCAGCGCCATAAGATCTCTTATCAGCATTAATGTCGTCTGAGACAAACACTAATCCTACAATTATGCCAATTATTTGACCAATTCCAGGAATAATTACAGCCAAAGCAGAAAGTATCACCTTGGTCCAATTGCTTATAAAATTGTAATTTACTTTGTTATTATTTAAAAGCAGTTCTCTTTCTAAATTGCTTACCTGTTTATCCATCCAATGCAACTGACTTTGACTATAATTGTAGGATTGAGAAACAGCTTCTGTTGCATTTTCGACTTTTTGTTCATTAATTTTTTCATTTGCCTGATCCAAGTCTAATTCATCTTGACTGTTTTCTTGATTCATCTATTTAACCTCCATTAGCCCCAAAATCGGCCACAAAATATAATAAAAGTGCCTACTACTATTCGCCAAAAGCAAAAATTAGTAGATTTTAACTATTCCACAGATATTATACCATAATATTACAAAATATAAACATGACTAATTAATCATCTTTTTACAGGTAAATAGTATATCCCAATAAGTCCTTTTATAACATCGTTATAATTGCTTTCGGTTATTTTATGTAAAAATCCATTTCCCATATGTATATACATGATAACATCAAATCTATCTCTGTTGTCCATTAATGCACTAATCATTTCTATAGACTCCAACGGATTAAAAAATTCTCCTATCCATCGGCGTGAGCACTCTTCACTTTGAACATCTTTTTGATAATAGCTCATTAAAAATTTTCGTATTTCTTCTTGCTTGGTTGACCATAAACTTATCGTGACAGGCATTCATCTTTCCCCCAAGATCATATAAATATAGTTTTTAATTCTATTATAGTATTTGACACTCACTGTAAAAACCCTTTATGTAAATTGTGTAAATTACTGAATAAAAGGGAGAAGCAATAAGCAAACAAATATCTAAATATGTAAAATTATTTATAAAATTGTCGTACTATCATCCTAATAGTCTACTAGATAAAGAATCGACCTCATACTTAATTCTTTCTTCATCAATATTTTTGAAAATCCTATCTTGCATAATAATTTTCCCATCAACAATAACAGTATCAACATCAGCTGCCTGAGCTGAATAAACGATGGCTGAAACAGGATTATTTTTAGGATAGAAATGTGGTTTATCTGTATCAATCAAAATAATGTCACCTTTCATTCCTTCTTTAATTACTCCTGAATCATCAAACCCAAGCGCTCTAGCGCCATTGCAAGTGGCCATTTTCAGTACGGTCTTTGCACTCATAAGCTGGGGATCCATTGCAATACCCTTATGTATTAGGGCTGCAAGATTCATTTCTTCAAACATATTGAGGTTGTTGTTACTAGCAGCACCATCCGTTCCCAAGCACACATTAATACCCATTTCCAACATTTTAGGAACTCTTGCAATGCCACTCCCCAATTTCAAATTACTAGTTGGATTGTGAGCAATGCTGCATCCCATCGCTTTCATTATCTCCAAATCACTGTCAGTCAAGTGAACACAATGTGCAGCTAAAATAGGAACATCTAGCACACCTGTCTTTTTGCAAATCTCTACAGATGTCATTCCATAATCTCTTTTACTTGATTCAACCTCTGTTACCGTTTCCAAGAGGTGTATATGTATACCTGTATTTAATTGCTTTGCAATTGTAGCCGCATTTTCTAATGTTTTTTCGTTGAACATGTATGTAGAATGAATTTCAACAAATACCTTTATTCTTCCATCAGCAGAATTGTGATATCTATTATAATAATCTATAGCTCCTTGGCTCTTGTCTAATCTTTTTAGCTCCCCGCCCTCAAAAAACTGTACAGGACTTTTGCATATATTTGCCTTGACACCAGTCTCAGTAACTGCGCGAGCAACCTCTTCCATAAACATGTACATGTCTGCAAATGCAACTACTCCTGACTTAACCATTTCTGCAATGCCAAGCATTGTACCCCAATATACATCTTTCTCTGTTAGCTTTGCCTCGATTGGAAAAATATTGTCAAATAGCCAAGTCTCCAAAGCAATATCATCCGCATAATTTCTCATTAAGGTCATGGCGCTGTGGCTATGAGCATTTACAAGACCAGGCATAGCTATCTTGCCTTTCCCATCAATTACATTCTTTGAATCGATATTCTCTGGTAGACTATCAGAAGCAAAGCTGATTTTTCCACCTTGCATTCCAATATATCCACCTTTAATCACCATTCTTGCGTCATCCATCGTAACTATATCAACATTTCTTATTAACAAATCTAACTTTGACATAATATCTCCAATATCAATATATAGATTAGGAACAACCAAATAATAACTCCCCATTTTTGAAGAGGCTATTATTTAGTCGTTCCTTATTTTGTTTAGCTGTTTAAGTAAATCTTCTGTTCTTCTGATAGTTTGTCAATTTTCACACCCCAGGCTTTGAGCTTCATGTCTGCAACAGCGTTGTCCAATTCAGCTGGCACTTCAACAACTTTATTTCCGAGCTTACTGAAATTGTGAAGCATATATTTTGCAGACAAGGCCTGCAGTGCAAAGCTCATATCCATTATTTCAGCAGGATGTCCATCTCCAGCAGCAAGATTAACCAATCTACCCTCTGCCAATAAATTTATCCATCTGCCATTGTCCATTTTATATCCCATGATATTTTTTCTCTGCTCCTGCTTTTCAACTGCAATATTTTCAAGCTGCTCAACGGATACTTCAACGTCAAAGTGTCCTGCATTACAAAGAATAGCTCCATCCTTCATATTCTTGAAATGCTCAGCTGTTATTATATCGCGGCAGCCTGTGACGGTAATAAATAAATCTCCTACCTTAGCTGCATCAATCATTCTCATAACCTTGAAGCCATCCATAATAGCTTCAGCCGCCTTTATAGGATCAATCTCTGTAACTATAACACTAGCACCAAATCCCTTTGCCCTCATTGCAATGCCTTTCCCACACCATCCATAACCAGCAACAACTACATTTTTTCCTGCTACTATTAAATTTGTAGTCCTATTTATTCCGTCCCACACAGATTGACCTGTACCATATCTATTGTCAAACAAATACTTACACCTTGCATTATTTACAGCAATCATTGGAAACTTAAGGGCTCCTTGCAGCTCCATAGCCTTTAAACGTAATACCCCAGTAGTCGTCTCTTCACATCCTCCCATTATGTGCGGGAGTAATTCTGTCCTTGAGGTATGGAGAAGATTAACTAAATCTCCACCATCATCTATAATTATATTTGGCTTATATCCAAGAGCTAGGTTTAAGTGTTCATCGTATTCTTTTTTTGTTGAATTATACCACGCATAAACATCAAGCCCGTCAGCAACAAGGCCTGCCGCTATGTCATCCTGCGTTGAAAGAGGATTACTTCCTGTCACTGAAACTTCTGCACCACCAATTGCAAACACTTTTGCCAGATATGCAGTTTTTGCTTCTAAATGAACTGAAACGACTACCCTTACGCCTTTAAATGGCGTTGTTTTCCTAAAATCATCCTCAAGACTTCTCAAGATAGGCATATTTTTTCTAACCCATTCAATTTTTTGTCTACCCTGATCTGCTAGTGATATGTCACGTATAACACTTTTCATTTTAATAACCTCCATGAGCCGTAATATCGGCCTCAAAATTTGATAAAACCACCCTTCTTCTTCACTATGAGACGAATGAAGGATGGTATTTTAATTGATTCTATCTTAAGATTATAATCTACATTATTTGCTGTTTCAACAAATTAATTTATTATTTGACTTTGGAGTCTTTAATTTTGTTGCTTCTGTTTTAATACTTTTGCTTTTTGTTGTTTTATCCACGGTTTTTGTTGGCTTTGCAATTACAGTCTTTTCTTTTTTAGTAGATTTCGTTGAAACCTTAAACACATAGTTTTCGCCAGAATTGTTATCCCAATTTTCTGCCGAATCTTTAAAGCAAACTCCAAAGCTCTTGTTATCTATGACATCTAGCTCTGCACTAAATATTCCTTGTTCAAAATTCATCGGTATCAATAAACTATTCTCCCACTTATCCCCAAATCCAACGTGCAAGAAAATGCTTTCTGCTCCTGCTTGTGCCAACAATCCAGTATAGCTCAGCTTTACCTTATCACCACTGTACATTTCTTTTGGGGATACCAATATCCCATTATTTTCATAAAACTCTTTTACCATTGTATTCACTCCTTAGAAAATATTTATATTTTGTATAGGTTCTATATTTGTAAATCCATTACATGTAAGGCAATACAAGCTTCTCTAGTGTAGGCTGTATTCCCAACTCTTGCTTTAGCTTTTTATATTCATCTATGATATTTTTGTTTATACCACCAATTTTCTCAGCTCGTATCATTAGGTTTTTTGGTGTTTCAAGTGGTGAAACATACTCCACAATAGAAACTTTGTAGCCCAGTGCCTCTAATATCATAAGCCTTATCCCATCAGTTAGTACGTCGGCTAGTCTTGCCTTTAGCACTCCATGCTTTGTTATACTTCGAAGCATATCAAAGGAGTATTGGCTCAAGATCTCCTTTTGGCAGCAAGGAACCATCACAATTGCTTTTGCATTGTTTTTTACAGCTAAAGCTATTGCCTCATCGGTAGCGGTATCACACGCATGTAAGCTTATTGCTAAATGAATATCCTCGTCAGCAGTATAATTCCTGATATCTGTAACCTTAAACGCCATATTTCTATAATCAAGTTGTTCTGCTATCTTTCTAGAGGCATCGATAACAGTTTTTGAAATATCCAAGCCTATAAAATGGCAGTTCTTTTTAAGAACTTCTTTTATATAATAATTCAAAACAAATGATAGATATGATTTCCCACATCCACAATCAACCACATTAATATTTCCATACTTGGAGCATAACGACTTTAGCATTTCATCTACAAGTTCAATGTAATGATCAATTTGATTATATTTTCTAATCATATCATTTTTAATTTTACCATTCTCGCCAAGAACTCCTATTGCAGTAAGAACATCATCTGCAGCTCCAACCTTTATATAATAGTCTCTGTTTGTGATTTTTGAGGTTTCGCTTTGAGACTTAGAGGTTTCAGCTATCTCTGCATCTTTAGTTTTCATTTTAACATTTTTATCATCTGCATCAATGAAAATAGTACTTCCTCGCTCTTCATATACTAGGCTCATTGCTTCATATTGTAGGGCAATTTTAGATATACCTACTCCAAGCAAAGAAATCTCTATTTTATCAATTCTCCCATTGTATTGAAGCAGGAGTTCATTATCCTGTAATGTAATTGTTGCCTCATATTGCTTAGTCCCAGACTTAAACTTTATTGTTATCTTTTTAAAAAAGCTTGAGTTTTCAGTTATTCGCTGCTCTAGACCAACTAAAAACATTCCTATCTTCTGTATGCTTTGTTTATTCATTAATCTGTACCTCTATATTTAAATATTTTTTGATATCGACATAATATTTTTGCTATTACCGTTTTTGTACTGAAGCTTTTAGCAGCGCAATGTCAGCTTCACCAAGCTCTTTACATTCACCTAGGTCAAGTGTTTCATCCAATCTAAGCATCCCCATACTAAGCCTTTTTAAATACACAACCTCTTTATTTACGGCTTCAAACATTCTTTTTACCTGATGAAACTTCCCCTCCACAATAGATAGCTTTATCTCAGATATTTCATCAGATTTAATTATTTCAAGCTCTGCTGGTAGAGTTTCGTACCCATCATCCAATGTTACTCCCTTGCTAAAAGCTTCTATATCACTATCATTAACTACACCAAGAACATGAGCATAATATTGCTTTGAGACGTGCTTCTTAGGTGAAAGTATCTCATGCGATAGCTGCCCATCGTTAGTCATTAGAACAAGACCTTCTGAATCTATATCCAGTCTTCCTGCTGGAAACAAATCAAAACATTTATATTTCTCTGGCAATATGTCAAAAACTGTTTTTTGCTTGTTATCAGTGGTTGCTGATATAACTCCCTTTGGCTTGTTCATCATTAAATAAATATATTTACGGTAATTGAGCTTAACCCTATTCATTTCTATCACGCTCTCACCTGGATCAACAGATAATCCACTATCCTTAATAATTTTGCCATCTACCGTAATTAAGCCATTTTTCATAGCACTCTTTATTTGGGTTCTTGAACCGAATCCAAAATTAGAAAGCACTTTATCCAATCTCTGTTTCAAAGGCACTGAACCTCCTTGATTTAATACACTTATTTATGACGTGTTAGAATGCTGTAATAATTTTTACAGGAGTTATTATAACACAAAACATGGCTTATAAGCTGTTAAATATTATATCCGATGTCTACCTCCGATTATCAGCTTTCTGACTTAAAATGTATCTCTATGCCAATCGAATCATCGATCTAATGGAATCTTTACTTTAAATGCACCTTTTATCTTGCTCGGATAGTCATAGATTTTGAAGGTAATTGGCCCTTTGAAATTGTCATTTAGCTTTAACGTGTAGTTATTGTATATTTTTTTCTCATCGGTTACCATCCCTGTACACGTGTTGTCCAGCTTGTTTCCATTAGCATCTGTAGCCTCATTGCTTATCTGAAAGCCGTTATATATATCCTCTAAGTCTTTTTGTATCTCTGCTTGAAATGACAATTTATTATCAGCTAAAGAAAACTCTGAGATAGATATAAAATTATATGGTGAGTATGTGATTTTTCTCTTCTCAACATCAACAGTAATATAGCAGTTTCCCTTCTCTAGCGCCCTTATTGAATTACCTGTTATATAGAGTTCCTTTGGTTTGTAAAAATAATTGCTCTGGAAATTCAGTGTCTGAGAGTTTTCACCTGGAAATGAACCTGTCATGCCATTGTTTATTCTTCCCCATTCTTGACCCTTTTCATCTACAAGCTTTAAGTTTTCAAGTGAAAATATCTTCTTGGAATTTGCTTTATCAAAGCTAACAGATAAAATGCTTTTGGTTGGATAAATCTTAATATCCTCAAAAAGAATTTTCTGCCCTTCAACTTCTACGCTCTGATCTATTTTATATACCTTTTCCAGTTCTGAAAATTTGGACTTGTCAATAGGAATAGCAACTTCCCAAATACCCTTCAATACTTCGGAATCATCAAATGGAGCTTCTAGTGTATTGGTATTACTTGGCTTATCATTATTTTCTGTAGAAACAGCCTTATTCACAGCGATTTTAGTCTGTAATACAATGTTGTCAGGCATTTGAAAATTTTCTCCATTTTCATTTACTACATAAAAGTCTATTTTACCTTTATAAATTTTATCATCACTTGGTGTATAACTTAAGCTGCTACTCATTTCCAGCTGCTTGCCATTTGAATCTAGAAGTTTGGCCTCTCTTATATTAGGCCATTTATAATTACCCTTGTTTTCTATTGAATAAAACACTATGATGCCACTAGTATCAGCAATGATGTCTTTTACTGTAAAAATAATCCCAAGTTTTTCACAGGATTTATCTATATTTTGAATATAATTGTTATCAATAGCCGAAGAAAGACCTTTGTCAAACCTTACAAGCTCAACAATATATTTCAGACCTGGTATTTTAGCTACATTTGAAGCAAATACAGGTGAAACTCTTATGCAAGTTATTAATAGGAGTAATGCCAAACCTACAATCGTTCCTGACATACGCTTTACCTTAAAGCTATTTTTTTTCTTTTTACCCTTTTTTATCCCCTTAGAAATATACTCATCAATAGTCTCAGGTATTTCAATATTCTCATACATATTGCTCACTCCCCTTCATATGCAGTCTCAGTTGCTTCAGTCCTCGATTAATCCATGTTTTAATTGTTCCCTCGGGTTTATTTAATGATCTTGCTATTTCTTCTATTGAAATATCCTCAATATACTTAAGTATTATGACATCTCTGTACTTAGGTTTAATTAGCTTAAGATTTGTCATCAGATCCAAGCTCTTCTCTATTCCACTTTCTTCGTCCATTATATAAATAGAGGAGAACTCAATTTGATTCATTGGGCTGTTTTTTGATAAATATCGCAGTTCATCCATACAATAGTTTATAATTATTCTTGTAACCCATGTGGAAAAGTACTTGCAATCTTTTAATTTGCCAATAGATATGTAAGCCCTACAGGTTGCCTCTGAAACGGCCTCTAGAGCGGAGCTTTCATTCTTTAAATAATTGTATGCAGTATTGTACAGTTTGGCTTTTACATTTGATATTATCAAGTAAAAAGCCTCATCATCTCCCTTTTGAGCCTTTCTAACTAATTCTTCCATAGCCCAAGCACAACTCCTTATTTTATTAATTATCCTGCTTTACATATATTAGACCATAAAAATGGAAATATGGGTTCAATTTTACAGATTTATTATTTGGAGAAAAATTATATTAAGTTATTATACATAATCACATGTGGTATAGTAGGACATTATCCCGTATCGTTCAGAAAATGTCAGTTTTCAAAAATCGATTTCAAAAATCGACTTCTTGACATGCCTCCTTACCCATGCTATAATAGCTTTTGTCATTGAAAAATGGCCCATTGGTCAAGTGGTCTAAGACACCGCCCTCTCACGGCGGCTACAGGGGTCCGAATCCCCTATGGGTCACCAAAAAGCAACTTTGCATTTTGCAAAGTTGCTTTTTTTAATGTTAAAATCAGGCAACACCGTTTATCGGTATTGCCTGGGTAAAATTTAAAATTTTCCGAAATTACTTTTCAACATGAATAAAGTGAAATAATTTACCTTTAAAATCGCCGTGAATATCTGTCATAAGTACTCCTCCATGCATTAGAGCAGCACCTGAATATATGAGCCCGGTTTCCTCATTGCGATATAAAAAGGTTTTTTCTAAACCTTTTAAGCAAATTCTTCTGCTGCGGTAATTTGGTCTATTTAGTACTTGTACATAAATTAACAATGCTTCACCTTTATCTTTTGCAACGTATTCTACGCAGTCAAAATCAGGTTGTTCAAATATGTTTCCAATTCGATACAAATCACCAGTCCGAATCAAATCATTATATTTGTGATATAATTCTATTTGCTTTGGAATCAAGTCTCTATCTTGCTGTGATATTTTGGTTACATCCAGCTCATAACCAAACGTACCAGAAAGTGCCACGTATCCCCTTGTTTCAAAAGGTGTAGTTCTACCTACAACATGGTTTGGGCAATCGCTTACATGGGCTCCTATTGTCGATACTGGATATACCAAGGATGTACCATGTTGCATTTTCAAGCGTTCAATGGCATCAGCATCATCAGAACACCAAATTTGCGGGCTATAGTAAAGCATACCTGGATCAAATCGGCCTCCGCCACCAGAACAATTTTCCAATAAAACATGAGGAAACTCACTGGTTAAACGTTCCATAACATCGTATACACCCAGTACATACCTATGCCATAATTCTCTTTGGCACTCAGGTTCGAGAATGTTGTTTCCCACATCGGTAAGTTGACGATTCATATCCCACTTTACATATTCAATATTCGCACAAGATAAGATTTTCTTTAAGCTATCAAAAACATAGTCTCTTATTTCTTGCCTAGAATAATCTAGAACATACTGATTTCTACACAGGGAACCTACTCTACCCTCAATATGAATACACCAGTCTGGATGGGCACGATATAGGGCAGAATCCGGAGAAACCATTTCTGGCTCAAACCAGATACCAAACTTCAT